>VGFD01000180.1 GCA_016868975.1 Armatimonadota bacterium
ACGTTGGCCGGCTTGATGTCGCGGTGTACGAATCCAATCGCATGCGCCTCGTCGAGGGAGCGGCAGGCTTGCAGGAGCAGGCGGGCGACCCGCTCGGGTGGGAGCGCGCCGAAACGCCGCACCAGGGAATCCAGGTCGAGGCCGTCGAGAAGCTCCATCACGTAGTAGAACGAGCCGTCGTCCGCCACCCCGAAGTCGTACAGGGTCACCGTGTTGGGCGAGCGGAGGTTGGCGGTGGCCTGCGCCTCGCGCTCGAAGCGCTGCAGCTGCCCCGCGCGATCCTCGCCCAGGACTTCCGCGCGGATCAGCTTGACCGCGGCCGGGCGGCGCAACATGCGGTGGCGCGCCAGCCAGACTTCCCCCATGCCGCCCTCGCCCAGCTTCTTTTCGAGGATGTAGCTGCCCATCTCGCGGGCCTGGGTGACGTCCTCGACGAGGTGCGTGATGACCAGCGCGGGGGTCACCGCAAGAAGGGCGGCCAGAAACTCCCCGAGATACAGCATGAAAATGTAGCTGGGCGGCAGGGCGACGGCGCCGTACAGAATCGACAATGAGTAGGCGAGGGGGCCCATGCAGGCTGCGGCCAGCGCGGTCATGAAGGTGCGCGCCGGGGTGGCGGGGATGAGCACCGGGTACAGCACGATCATCACGCAGGCCCAGGACTCGCCGTAGATCTGCGGGATGGTGGTAATTGGGGGAAACGCGTCGGCGATGGAGATCGCCAGGCAGATCAAGACTTCGTACACGAGCCCCATATTGAGCAACGTCTCGGGCGCGAAGCGATTTCCACGAGACAGGATGAATAGTCCGATGGACAGCGCAAGCATGAACGCGTAGGCCACCCGCTCAACGGGGTGATACTCGATGAGATTGATGTTGTGGAGAAAGTTGGAAGCCGCGGCCACCGCGATCGCGACGAGGCCGGTCGCGATGGTGGCCATGCCGAGCCGCCGAGACGCGTCGCGCAGCAGGTCGGGCGGCACTTCCCGCCGCCGCTTCTGCACCAGCGACTGGTGCAACGCCCCGGGCAGCCAGGACCTCTGATTGGAGTTCGGGATCGCTCGTCACCCCCAGAAAATCTCGGACGCCCGAGTTTCTCGCCGACCGCGCGCGGCCCCTTTCCCGACAGGCCTGCTCGCGGCGTGCGCCCGCCGTAACCGCGCCAGGGACAGGGTGCACACAGGGGGCACTCCGCCACCGCGCCAGGGACAGGGTGGCACTTCGCCACCGCGCCAGGGACAGGGTGGCACTCCGCCACCGCGCCAGGGACAGGGTGGCACTCCGCCACCGCGCCAGGGACAGGGTGGCACTCCGCCACTTCCCCTCGCCGCTGCTGTTGCCCGATCCGGGTTACCGACACCGGGGCGGGACACGGGCGGAACCGATGCGGTGCAGCCGTGACATCCTGGTGACGGTGCGCGTCAGGATTGGAGCGTTACCGCCGCGTCGAACAGGGTCGTGTCTCGGCCCGGGCCAGCGATGAGGGACAGGCCGACGGGCAGTCCGTCCGCCACGCCGAGGGGGAGCGTCACCTGCCCAATTCCCGCGTTGCCCGCGATGGCGCACAGCGACAGCAAGCGGACGCTGTAGGTGTGGGCGAACTCCTCGTCGGCGAAGCTGCCGAATCGGGGAGGTGGCGCGCACACCGTGGGAATGCACAGCAGCGTGCCGTCCGACAACTTCGCGTGGAGCGCTCGCGTGAAGGCGCGGCGCAGGCGCCAGCACTGCTCCAGCAGCGGCGGTGGGACGCCGTCCAGATTCGCGAGATTGCGGCCGACCACCGGGCCGAATTCCGGGCGCTCCGCAAGCAGCCAGGGGCCCAGCGCCACCGAGATTTCCTCGCTCTCGAGGCAGCCGAAGACCGCCTCCCAGGTGCTCATTGAGAAATCCAGGCCGGTCAATTCGCGCAGGGAAATGTCTTCCAGGGGATATTTTTCGCGCACCCGCTCCAGCGCCGGCGCCAGTCCCTCACGGACCGCGTCGTCGACCATGTCGAACGTATCGCTTACCCGCAGCACCCGGCGCACCGGCTGCGCGCGCGTTGGATCGCCAAGCAGCACGCGGCCCGCCACCGTTAGCACGCGCGGATCGCGGGCCAGCACTCCGACCGTGTCGTAACTGGGGGCCAGCGGATTCACGCCGCTGAGACTGAGCACTCCGTACGTGGGACGCCAGCCGTAAATGCCGCAATTGGACGCGGGCACGCGCACCGAGCCGCCGGTGTCCGTGCCCAGCGAAAAGTCACAAAACCCGTGCGCCACTGCCGACGCCGAGCCCGATGACGAGCCACCGCAGGTATGGCCTGGGGCGGCGGGGTTGATGGGATTTCCGAAAAACGGGTTTTCACCGGAGAAGCTGGCCGCCATCTCGTCGCTCACCAGGACGCCCACGCACTCCGCGCCGGCCGCCAGGAGCGTGCTCACGACGAGAGCGTGCAGATGGGCCGGGGGATGCGTGTCGCGCCACTTCGGATGGCCGCCGCCGGTGCGCCGCCCCGCGATGTCAATGAGGTCCTTGACCGCAAAGGTCAGCCCGCTGAGCGGCCCCTCCGCGGCCGACGGGACGCGCAGCAGCTCCACGAAGGCCTGGGATTGATGGGCGAGGGGTTCGTCCACATCTTGTCTGTTGTACCCGCTGCGTGGCTCGTCCTGTACTCTCGCGCGTCGGGGTCACCGCTGGGCCCGACTCCCCGCGCGTCGGGGTCACCGCTGGGCCCGACTCCCCGCGCGTCGGGGTCACCGCCGGGCCGGACTCCCCGCGCGTCGGGGTCACCGCTGGGCCCGACTCCCCGCGTTTCGGGGTCACCGCTGGGCCCGACTCCCCGGGCGTCGGGGTCGCCGCCGGGCCCGAAAATCTACTGGGGCGCCGTGCTGGCCTCAGGGCTCGGCGAGGGTGTCGAGATCGGCTCGACCTCCGGCTGCGCTTCGGTCGGCACGGGCGATGGCGCAATCTCCGGCGGCGGGCTCGCTGCCGGCGAAGCGCCCGGCGAAGCGCCCACCGACGGGCTCACCGCGGCTGACGGGGAAGGCGACGGCGACGCCCCACCCTGCGTGCCGGTATCGGCCGGCTTCTTCCTGTTCATCGCGTCCATCTGATTACGGAGCCCCAGCGTGCTCTTGCGCATCTCGGCCACCCGCTCCTTGAGCTGGGTGGCCAGTTGCGGCCCGAATTGCATGAAGCGCAGGGCTTCCGCAAGCTGGGCGTACTCGTCGGCCTTCTTGCGCATCGCGTGCAGCTGCGCCGCGATTTTTTTCTGCTCGGCCAGGAACGCGCGCGCCTCTTTCACGTACCCCCGCATCGCCGCCACGCGCCCCTTCATCATGCCGACCATGTCCTGAAATTGATCCTCGCCCTTGTGCATATACGACCGCGCGGTCACCGAATACGCGCGCAATCTTTCCACTCCCAGGCGCGCCTTGAGCCTTGCGTTCTGCATGCGGCCGATCATGCGGTCGGCCATCTTATCCAATTGCGTGTTCGCCAGGTGCGCGAACCGGTTGAAATTATTGATCTGGGCGCGTACTTCGAAAGCGATGTCGTTGTACTGCTTGATCCCCTCGGTCATCTGCTTGCGAATCGTGGCCGGATCTCCGTATTCCTTTTTAAATACGGTCAGCTGCTGCTGGGCCCGCTCCAGCGCGTCAATGCCGTGCTTGAACATGTGGGTCAGCCGCGGCACCGACTCTCCGGCAACTTCCCCGTTGGCCGGGACGATCTCCCCGGGCTCGTAGTGTATCGCGATCCAGCGCTGGCCGAAAAACCGACCGTGTATGCGGTAGTGGGACTGCTTCGTCAGCTCCACTTTCTGGAACGGTCGGATGGCGATGGTCACGTCCACCCGCTGGTCCTGGGGGCGCAGGTCGATCTTGCGCACGCGGCCGACGAGGCGGCCGTTGTACATCACCGCGCTCCCCTCCTCCAGAGCCTCAATGCGGTTGAAGATGATGTGGTAGGGCGTGCCCCACTCCTTCTGCTGTTGGATGCTGGTCAGCACCGAGATGGTGTAGCCCACCGCCAGGATGAGGATGGTGGCAATCAAGCCGGCCCGCGCTTCCTTGTTCAGTCCCATGAGCCACGGGGTTTACTAGACCTTCACGCCCCACCCCTTCAAGATCTGCAGCGTCACCGGCAGCATGATGAGCGAGGCCAGCACGCACGTCCCGATGCCGATGGTCATCACCAGCCCGAGGGTCATGATCCCCTGGTACTTCGCGATCATCAGGCTCGCGAAGCCGATCATCGCGGTCAGGTTGCTCAGCAGGATGGCCCGCCCGGTGCTTACCGAGAAGACCGCCGGACTCCCCTCCTCCTGAAAGCGCCGCACGATGTAGATGCCGTTGGCCACGCCGATCCCCAGGATGAGCGGCAGCACCAGGTAATTGGCCGGATTGAAGGGGATGTTGTAGAGGGCCATCACGCCCAGCATCCAGATGAGTCCCAGCAGCAGCGGCATTAATGCCAGGAGCGTGGCGCGCAGCGAGAGGAAGTGCAGGAAGACCAGCACCACGATGGCCCCGAACGCGTAGCGCCCGGCCTGCTCGTAGCTCTCGCGCAGCAGGCGCGTCGCCTGGTCCATCATGATGGGGCTGCCGGTGACGCCCCACTCCCGTTTGGCGCTGGCCCCGCGGCGGATCTCCTCGCGCACGCCGTCGTCGTATGCGCGGTTCACCTGCTCGATGAACCGCGCGCGGGCCGGGCCGTCCCAGATATTCTCGCGGGGAAAGACGCGCAGCAGATACTTTCCGCTCGTGCCGATCAACTGCTTGCGCATGAAGCCGGGCAGGCTGGCCACGGTGAGCGGCTTGACCGGGCCCGGCCCCTTGATGAGGCTGAGTTTGTCGGTGAGATCGTGGAAGAACGCGCCCTGGTACTCGTACAACCGTGCGGCCGACATCGCGGGCTTCTGCGCCACCATCCGCTCCAGCAGCGTGTCGGTGGACAGTACAAACGACCGGATGCTGCGGGCAATCGTCATTTCTCCCGCGCGCCGCGCCTCCGGGTACACCAGGAAGAAAATGCTCTCCAACTGGGACATCACCCGCTCCAGCGCGCGGACGTCGACTTGCCCGAGCGGCTCCTTGAGCGGCGGCAGCGTGGCCAGTTCCTTTTGAATTGCAGGGATGAGCTTGAGCTTGGCCTCCTGGTTTTCCGGGAAGAGCGGCACGGCGCTCTCCACGTCCTTCACCACGGGAACTCTCTTGAGGCGCGCCTCCAGTCGCCGCGCCTCGTCAACGTTGTTGGCCACCACCGCCGCAAAGAGCACCGAGTTCCCTCCCGACTCATCCAGGCGGCGGATCCACTCCACCGAGCCGACCCCGCGCGACTGCAGGTGCAGCAGGTTCTCGTCGAACCCCACGCGAGGCGTCAGGGGATCGAGCGTGAACGCCGTGCGGATGCAGATCCAGGTGAACAGCAGCCCCATCGTGAGAACCGCCCAGGGATGCGCCAGCATTGCGTTCTCCACCCCGGCGAGGCCGGCGAGCGGGGACGGGCGCACCTCGCTGAGCCGTCCCCGCGCCATCTGCCGCTGCTCGGTGAAAAGCACCAGGGCGGGCAGCACCAGCAGCATGGCCAGGGCGCTCAGCAGGAGGCCGCCGCCGGTCAAGATCCCCAACTCGCCGATGCCCTTGAAGCCCGTCAGGTAGGCGGACGCGAAGGACACCGACGTCGTGAAGCCCGCCGTGACGATGCTGGCGCCGGTCCCGGAAAGGGTCCGCGCCATGGC
Organism: Armatimonadota bacterium; assembly: GCA_016868975.1. Lineage (GTDB taxonomy): Bacteria > Vulcanimicrobiota > Xenobia > RGZZ01 > RGZZ01 > VGFD01. The sequence goes on from VGFD01000180.1 coordinate 5,726, forward strand.
CTCGACGGGTGGGAAGCCGTGCAGGCGCTCCTCCTCGTAGCGGCTGATGACCTGGATGCCAAAGTCGATGCCGAGCCCGATGAGCATGGGCAGGCAGGTCACGGTGATGATGTTCAAGTGCCCGATGGTAAGCGTCGTGTACCCCATCGTCCAGCCCATCGCGAGGATAAGCGAAACCATCGCCAGGCTCGGCCGCGTGAGGTTTCCGAAAGTGATCACGAAGAGGATGAGCACGCCCACCAGCGAGACCAGCGTGGCGCGCAGCGAGTCCGACTCGGAGGCCTGCATCTCGTCGGTTTCCAGGACAGGCTCGCCGGTGACCCCGATTTCCACGCCGGGATAGGCCGCCTGTACGTCCTTTACTTTCGCGCGAAGGACGGTCAGGATGTCCGCGAGGTCGAACTTTCCCCCCTCGGCCGCCAGCCGGGGCTTGACCAGCACCAGGTACATGCGGCCTTCCTGCGACTCCAGGTAGAACTCCTTGGGGATTTCCTGCATCTGCGGATCGCCGCCGCCAAAGAGGCGCGCCCACGGCGAGCGGTAGGTGAACCGGCCGGACACGGCGGCGGCCATGTCCGACACGATGATGCTCAGCATGGGCAGCGAGCCGGCGATGTCCGGCGCGTCGGGGGGAGGCTCGCGGCGCGGCTGCGGGGTTGGGCCGGACATGGCGGCGGCAATCTCGCGGTTGATGAAGGTCTGGATCTCCGTGTTGATGCTGGAGAAGAGCGGCACGATGCCCGGGTCCTCGAGCAAGCGGCGGAGGAACGGCATGACGTCACTCAACTGCTTGCGGAGCTCCTTCAGATCGTTCACCGACATATAGAGAAGCAGCCGCTCGCGGATGAAACCGAGGTCGACTTTCTCGTGGACGTCCGTGAAATGCTCGGGGTCGGCGCGCAGGATGCTTCCGATGCGGTTCACGACTTCTCGGTTGATCTTCGGCTCCGAGCTGGTGACGATGATGACGAAGTCGTCCTCGGCGGGGAATTCCCGCTTGTAGCGCATGTATTCTTGATAATAGGGCTGCTGGGAGCCGATGAGGGCATTGCGGTCGGCCTCGAATCCCAGACCCTTGACGGTCACCATGACCGATACGACGCAGAGGACGAGCCCGATGAGGAATATGGTCAGGCCGTGCCGATCGCAAAAGCAGGCAAGCGCCGCCATCCGGCGCTCGACAAAGGTGGGGGGCGATTGTGCGTCGTGTGGCATGGCGGGATGTGGGCCCGGGGATTATATGCTCACTCCCGCGGGGAGTCAAGCAAAAGAACGAGGCCGAATCAGACCATGGTCGGGGGGACGGTCGGGACGACGGTCGGGGACGAGAATATGGCTTGAGGCCGATTCGGACAAGACCTCCTCTGGCTTACAATAGGACCACGGAGGAATTGCGAAGGTAATCAGGGCTTCGCAGGTAGCTGACTCGAACGGCGCAACGGACGGCGCCTGAGCAGGAGGACCCCGCCGAAACCGCACGACGCGGGCTGGGATGAAAGAAGGCGGGCCCCTACAGAGGAAACAGGGGAAAACAGGGAGGCCACACCAATGAAAGTTGGCGGAGTCAGCAGTATCGTTGCACAGATCTCGACGACCCGCGGCGTGGAGCGCCAGCAGCCGGTCAATGAGATTGCACGCCTGTCGCGCAGCCCGTATCGGGTCGACGAGCAGACCCGGCCCACGGCGCCCGCGCCGACCACCGACAAGCCGGCCGGCCCCGGCGGCGCCACCACCACCGCGTACAAGGCGCCCACGGTCAATTACTTCAACTCGAGCTTTCAGCAGAACACTTTTGAGGCCGCTGAGGCCGCGGCAAGCTTTGGCGGCTACCTGAGCGGAACGTCGCGCACGCCGCAGGCGCCCGCCACGACCAGCACGAGCTTCTCGCAGCCGACGACGACGACCACCACCGGCACGAGCACCAGCGGCGGCGGGCACCTCAAGTCCAACCGCGTGCAGGGGAAGGTTTCCGAGAATTCGGCCGCGCAGGCGCGCTTCAACCGCTACATGGAGACGGCCCCCGAGCTGAAGCAGGCGCTGAGCGGCCAGAAATCCCGCGGCCTGATCACGCGCGTGTCGACCGGCGCCCTACCGGATGGACCACACGATCATCCACGAGACCGCGCACGCGCTCGACGACATCAAGTCGACCGGCACGAAGGAGTGGGCGTCGGAGCAGAACACGCAACTTCAGTCGGCCTTCGAAGCGTACAAGGACCGCATCTCCGAGGACCGCTCGAAGGACTGGGACGCGCAGTACAACGCGTACGCGGCCACCAACATCCTGGAGTTCACCGCGGAAGCCAGCCGCATGTACCTGGAGAGCGAGCAGACCCGCAACACGCTGCAGACCCTGGACCCGCAGACCTACTCCGCCATTCAGAATCTCCTTGGAGCAGCCTAGAATAATCGCAGCCTGAAAACCAGGGCGCCTTCCTGCCAGAGGACGCCCCCATTTCCTCCGATTCGTGGAGCCTCCGATTTCCTCCGGAGGCTTCTTCATTTTTCGACGCGGGAGAGCGCGCGTTCTCGGGAGAAATTCTCCTCAAATGAAGTGGACGGACCTCGTCGATCGCTTCAAGCGCGCCAGCGGCCTCACCGACCGCCAGGTCGAGGCCCTGGCGGCGGCCGAGAAGCGGCGCGCCACGCGGGTGCGCCGCCAGGTGGCGCTTCTTGGCTTCCGCGAGAGCGGAGAGAAGCTCTCCCTGCTGGCCATCGAGTTCGGCGCCAGCGGCCTGCGCGTGGAGTGCGCGGCGCGCTTGCAGAAAGGGGAAGTGCTCAAGCTCGCGCTGGAGCACGGCAAGAAACACGTCTCCGACATTGACACCGATGACGACGCGCCCAGCGTCCGCGTGGTCTGGGTCCGGCGGCCCGGAGATCTCCCCAATCACCAGGTCGGTCTGGCGTTCGTCGTCGACACTCCGGAGCAGCGGCGCGCGGCCGCGCATTTCGTGCTCGACGATTGCCGCGTGGGGATTCGCGATCCGCGGGAAAGCCGCAAGCTTCCTCGGGTGCGCGCCGAGATGGAAGCGCTGGTCCAGACCGCGGACGGCGCCACAATCGCGGCGAAGGCCCGCGACATCGCCCTGGGCGGCGTGCTGCTCGACGTGCCGCGGTCCATGGAGCGGGGTACTTCGTTCGATCTGAAGGTATTTCTCCCCGACGCCGAGCAGGCGCTTGTCTGCCGCGCGGAAGTCGTGCGCTGCGCGCGCGTGGGGACGAAAACCCACGAAGTCGGCGCGGCGTTTACCAGCGTGGCCGAAAATCACCGCGAGCGGCTGGTGGCCTGCCTGTCGGAGATGCTGCGCCGAAAAGCGTGACCGTCACTGGGGCGTCGCGGCGGCTTCCACAATCATCTTGATGAGGCTCATGCCGAATTTCTCGGCAGCCTCCGGTCCTTTTACCGTGATGATGCGGCCGTCCACCGTGATGGGATTACCGGTGTACTTCGCGCCCTTTTCGGTAAGCTGCCTGGTTTCAGAGAAAAGGACGGTGGCTTCCTTGCCTTCCAGCAGTCCGGCCCGTGCCAGGATGACCGGGGCCGTGCTGAGCGCCGCCACGATCTTGCCGGCGTCAACGGCGCGGCGCGCAAGGCTGTGGGCGTGCTCGTTGTCCCACAGGTCGCGGGTGCCGATGCCGCCCACGAACACAATGGCGTCGTACTGCGATACCTCGGCGGACTCCAGGGTCACGCTCGGCTTGGCGATGGCGCCGCCCAGCCCGAAGGATTGCTTGATGGCCAGCGCGCCCACGTCGACCTTCACCTTGTTGCGCTCGAGCATGCGCTTGGGGATATCCAGCTCTTCGTCTTTGAAGCGCCCGGGGGGAACGACCATCAATACGGAGCGGCCGGCGACGTCAGGCATTATTTTTCTCCTCTTGTTTTAGTGGTCCGCGCGCCACTCAGGTGAGATTTACCCACACGCTCTTCA
>VGFD01000181.1 GCA_016868975.1 Armatimonadota bacterium
TCCAGTGAGGTTCACTGTCCCCATTTTCAGTCGGATCCGGCCCGGGATCGTGTCCCCATTTTCAGCAGGACTTTGGATGCGCCCCTGATGCTTGTGTTGCTGGTCTTGTCGTGCTCTCCCGCCGAGGCGCTTTCCCGTTACTCGGTGGCGCTCGTGCGAAACGACACGACCGTAAAGATTACGCTCGCGTGGCGCTGGGGCAACGGTTCCTGGGCACGAAGGTCATCATGCCCGCCAGAACGGCGATCATTGCCTACCGGTACGCCAGCCCCGGCGTCCCCGCCAGCCCGCCGTTAGTGGTGCGTTTTGCCACGGATCGCAAGAACCCGCGCGGCTCGCAACGTGAGTACAAGCTTGAGGTCGTTGCCTGCGATGACAAGAAGGGCGGCTGCGGTCGCGTGTACCACCTCGCGTTCGGAGATGAGACCCGCTACATCGAGCTTCACGACGAGTAGTGACTTGCCAGCACGTGCAGCATTTCCGTGTCACGCCCCGACACCCGCGTAGTATCACCGCCGGGCGGCAGCGGCGACACCGTGTGTCACGTGTACGACGTGGCAAGTCGCCCCGACGCCCGTGTAGTATCAGCGCCGGACGGCAGCGGCGACACCGTGTGTCACGTCTACGACGCGGCTAGTCGCCCCGACACCCGCGTAGTATCACCGCCGGGCGGCAGCGGCGACACCGTGTGTCACAGTGTACGACGTGGCTAGTCGCCCCGACACCCGCGTAGTATCAGCGCCGGACGGCAGCGGCGACACCGTGTGTCACGTCCACGACGTGGCACTAGTCGCCCCGACACCCGCGTAGTATCACCGCCGGACGACAGTACGCGATCACCCTCGCGGGGAATCCTCAGCGGGTGAATGCCCCGTCGAACCACTCGCGGGTGGCGGCCATGTGCGCCGCGGGGTCCGCCGGGCAGGCCGGGTCCGTGGTCCGCGAGGCCCAGACTGCCGCCCCGCGCAGGAAGCGATCCGCGTTTTCCGCGCGCTGGCTGTCTCCTCGGCGGCCCCCGAGCGCCGCGAGGTAATCGCGGGCGTCTACCGGCGCGCCGTTGGGCCGCCGTCCGGGATACTCCCCCAGGTGCACCCGCCCGCCCAGGCCGGGCCAGGGCAAGCGGTCGGCCAGCGAGGCCAGCGACTCGGTGCCGTAGTGGTGGAACGTGTAATAGTCGAGCCAGGGCACGGCCCAATTCTGAAAGAGCGCGTCGGGGCTGGCGGAGCCCACGGTCAGCGGCACCCCCGGCAAGCGCTGCCGGATGAAGTCCGCCCGACCGCGCGCGAAGCGGCTCATCTGGTCCATCGAGGTGACGTTTTTCGACGGATGCTTGGGGTCCCGGTTGACTCCGTACTCCAGCTCGTTGCCCAGGTTGATCCCGCTGATCGGAGAGGGCGCTCCGGGGTGCGCGTCGTGCCATGCACGGATGGTGTCGAGCATGGGCCCCAGCACGTGCCGGTCGAACGCCGCCTGCTTGCGCCCGCTGCGGTCGGTGATGACGTCCCCGTGCCCGCGCATCGCGACGCCGTCCGAAACGGCGCCCGGCAAAAACCAGGTATTCCCGTCGATGAGCACCAGCTCCGCGCTCATCCCCCGCGCGGACAGCAGGTCCAGCCAGGCGGTCAAATCTTCTCGGAAGCCGGGCGCGAGACCGCTGGGCGTCCCGTCGGCCGCGAAGCGAATCGTCCGCCCGTCGGGGACGGTCCAGGTAATTACGTCCTCCACCCCGAGCGCACGCATGCGGTCGAGCGTGGGCGCCGCCTGGGGATTGTTGCGGATGCCCAGGTCGCCCCACGCGGTCACGCCAAAATCCACGCCGAAGTTGAGCCACGGCAGGTTGATGCGATTGTAGACGGTCGATCCGCGGAGATCGTGGGGCAACGGCAGCGACGTGAACGACGCGGACGCGCACAGCGCGCGCAGCGACGACGCGCTGGGGGGCGGGTCGACATCTTGCGACGAGGAAACGAAGCGGTCTCCCGAGCGCTCGGGGCGAATCCGCTTTGCCCAGGCATGGACGTCCTGGGGGCCGGGGGTGGGCGCAATCTGCATCGAGCCCATCCTACCGCAAGCTCCTGAAATCTTCATGGAAGGGAGCCGCCCGCAGCGCGTGCGGACCCTCGTCGCTCTGCCGCCTTGCTGAGTGGCGCGCGACACAAGTAGCTTCGCCTTACGGGACAACGACTGACCCGGGCGTGTCGCGCGACACGATCAAACCGATTTGGGGCTTAGGGGTCCGCGCCCGGGGCTCCAATTCATGATCAGACTTGCGCCGCGGACCACTGAGCGCGCTCGGCGCCAATTTAACGAAGCGCACCTTCGTGAAGGTGCAGGGCGCCCGTTTCGTGATCGGCGGCGCGCCTTATCGCTTCGTTTGCGCCAATTTCTGGACGGGGATGAATCTCGCGGCCGGCGATCCCACGCGCCTCCGCCGCGAGCTCGATCGGCTCTGGGCGCTGGGCGTGACCAACGTGCGCGTCATGGGCGCCAGCGAAGGTCCGGGCGACGCGCCCTGGCGCGTGGTGCCGGCCCTCAAGGTCGCCCCGGCGTGTTCGCTGCCTTGATCTTCTGCTCGCGGAAGTGGATCGCCGCGACGCCTGAACAACTTCTGGCCGTGGTCGGGGGGGATGGCGCAATACGTGCAGTGGGCCACCGGGAAACCGATCCCGTACCCTGCACCGGCCGGAAGTTGGTGAGACGCCCATTCAGAGCGCCTCGATCATTGGATCGAGAGAACGTGACCACTGGCGTCGAGGGTGCCACCCCGTGGCCCGGCAGCGCCGGGCTGGGCGTCGTGCAAAATCAGTGCCATCCCACCATCGACTACGTGACCGCGCACATCTGGCCGCAAAACTGGGGTTGGTTCGATCCGCGCCGCGCCGTGGAAACCTGAAAAAAGTCACCGCCTGTTTCAACGATCACGTCTCTTGCGCGCGATGAGGAGAGCTACGACCCCGGGTCAAAGATCCTGCTGCGCGATCGATTCTACGCCGACGTCTTTCAGCCCTCGACGTCGTGGCCGGCGCTGCGCCTGGTGTTTGTCCTCCACGCGGCCGGCGATCTGGTCATCGACCCATCGTCCCGCGGTGCCGGGCGCGATCTGGAAATCGGGCGCGCCGCTGACCGGCGACCCGCCGCATCCACAATGCGGACGAATCCACCCTCAGGATAATCCGCGCGGCGGCTGCTAGGGTTTCGGAACCGGCGGCGCCAGGGTCACTCCCTCGGTGAGCAAGAACCGTGCCGGCACGCCGGCCTCGGCGTTGGGCGCGATCCACACGTCGAAATCGCCGGGCTCGGCGCCGAACGACATGTCTCGCCGATAAAACGCGAGATCCTTCGCGGTCAAAGTGAAGGACACGGTCCGCTGCTCCCCGGTCTTCAATGGGATTTTCTGGAAGCCGCGCAACTCGCGCACCGGGCGCGTCACGCTGCCCACGCGGTCGCAGAGGTATAGCTGCACGACTTCCTCGCCGTCCCGCTTTCCGATGTTGCGCACCGTGGCCGTCACGCGGAGCGCGCCGCGCGCGTCAAGAGAGGCCGCGCTCAAGACCGGCGCCGTGTACTGAAAGGTCGTGTAGGACAGCCCGAACCCGAACGGATACAGCGGGTCGTTGGGAACGTCGAGGTATTTCGAAGTGTACTTGTTCGTGGGGTCCAGCGGCCGGCCGGTATTTTTCATGTTGTAGTGGATGGGAACCTGGCCCACGGCGCGCGGGAAGGTCGTCACCAGCCGCCCGGCCGGGTTGTAGTCGCCCAGCAGGACGTCGGCGATGGCGTTGCCTGCTTCGGTGCCGCCAAACCACGTTTCCAGGATGGCGTCGCAATTTTCGCTCTCCCAGTCGAGCACCAGGGGACGGCCGTTCATCAGGATCAGCGCCAGCGGTTTTCCGGTCGCCTTGAGCGCCGCCAGCAAATCCCGCTGCACGCCCGGCAGGTCCAGCCGCGAGCGGCTGGCGGCTTCACCGCTCATGGCGGCGGCCTCACCCATGACCGCCACGACGACGTCGGCTTTTTTTGCGGTCGCCACCGCCGCGGAAAAACCGCCGCGATCCCCGCCCTCAATCTCACAGCCCTTCGCGACGATGAGCGTGAGCCCCCGCGCGGAGAGGCCCTCCCGCACCGAGACGGCCTTGTTCCCGTCACCGGCCGCCGACCAGTTGCCGATCAAATTGCGGCGGTCTTCGGCCAGCGGACCGACGAGGGCCACCTTGAGCGCGGGCTTCAGGGGCAGCACCCCGTTATTCTTCAGCAGCACGAACGAGCGCTTCGCCGCGTCGCGTGCCGCGGCCCGATTTTCCGGCGACATCAGCACCCGCTTCGCGCGGGCCGGGTCAGAGCACAGGTACGGATTTGCGAACAGCCCGCGCAGTTTCTTCATGCGCAAGATCCGCCGCACCGCGTCGTCCACCACGGCGAGCGGCACGCGTCGGTCCTGCACGGCTTTTCCCAGGTCGTTGAGAAAAATGGCCGACTGCATGTCCATGTCGACGCCGGCCAGCGCCGCCTGCACGCCGGCCTCGGCGGCGTCCTTCGAAAAGCCGTGCTTGATCATTTCCTCGATGGAGGTGTAGTCGGTCACCACAAATCCCTTGAAGCCCCACAACCCGCGCAGCACGGTGTTGATCAAATAGCCGTTGCCGGTGGACGGCACGCCGTCAATTTCGTTGAACGAAGTCATGCAGGTGGCCGCGCCGGCCTCCGCGGCGGCCTGGAAGGGCGGCAGATAGGTGCTCCACAGCTCGCGCATGGAAATGTCCACCGTGTGGTAGTCGCGGCCGGCTTGCGCCGCGCCGTAGGCCGCGTAATGCTTCACGCAGGCCAGCAAGGCGTCGGGGGCCGCGAGATTGTTGCCCTGAAACCCGCGCACGCGGGCCCGCGCGATTTGCGAGCCCAGCCAGGTGTCTTCGCCGGCGCCTTCGGCGATGCGTCCCCAGCGTGGGTCGCGGGCCACGTCCACCATGGGCGCGAAGGTCCAGTGCAGGCCGTCCGCGGAGGCCTCGACGGCCGCCACGCGGGCGCCCTTTTCGATGACCCCGAGGTCCCAGGTGCACGCCTCGCCGAGGGGAATGGGAAAAATCGTGCGGTGGCCGTGAATGACGTCGTAGCCGAAAAGCAGCGGAATTCCCAGGCGGGTTTCTTTCACGGCGAGGTCTTGCAGCTTGCGGGTAAATTCCGGGGTATAGGCGTTGAAAATGGCGCCCACCCGTCCCCGCCGGATATCCTGTTGATACTGGCCGCGCAGCGTCGGGCCGGTCTGGTCCCAGTCGCTGGTGAAGATGTTCATCTGGCCCAGCTTCTCCTCAAGAGTCATCTTGCCGAGCAGCGCTTCGACATCCGGGTCGGGCCGGGCCAAGGCGGGCGCGGCCAGGACCACAAAAAATAAAATCACGAGGAGACGCTTCATGGGCGGCCCCTTGGCGTCATGCGAAGCCGTTCCCTCTAGCCGGCGACGATGCGCGTGCCCGCCGACCCTTTCACCGCACTCACGAGATGATCGGGATCGGTGATGATGGCCTGCTCGCCGCCGCGCTCGACAAAGCCGACCGCGGCCTGCACCTTGGGGAGCATGCTGCCCGGCTTGAAATGTCCCTCCGCGATGTAGCGGCGCGCTTCGCCGACCGTGACCGAGTCGAGCGCCTTCTGCTCGGGCTTGCCAAAGTGCAGGTAGACCTTCTCGACCGCGGTGGACACTATGAGCAGGTCGGCTTTCAGTTTGCTGGCCAGCAGGCTGGAGGCGAGGTCCTTGTCGATTACCGCGGCGGTGCCCACCAGTCCCCGCTCGGGGTCCTGGTACACGGGGATGCCGCCGCCGCCCACAGCAACGACCACGAAGCCGGTCTTGACGAGCGCCTCGATGGGCTCGAACTCCACGATCTCCTTCGGCTCCGGAGAGGCCACCACGCGCCGCCAGCCGCGCCCGGCGTCCTCGACGACCTCCCAGCCCCACTCGGCGCGGCGCTTTTCGGCGTCCTGTGCGGACATGAATCCGCCGACCGGCTTGCTGGGCTTTTTGAACGCGGGGTCGTCCCGATCCACGATGACCTGGGTCACGACGGTGAGCGCCGTGCGGTTCATCCCCAGCCGCTGGAACTCGTTGCGCAGCGCGATCTGGAGCTGGTAGCCGATGGCCCCCTGGGTGTCCGCGACGCAGATGTCGAGGGGAATCCGGTGCAGCTCATGGGCCGCCAGCTCGGAGCGGCGCAGCAGAAAACCCACCTGCGGCCCGTTGCCGTGCGTGAGCACGACGTTGTACCCCTCGCGGATCAGCCGCACCACGTGGCGACAGGTCTCGGCTGCGGCCCGGTGCTGGTCGGGGATGGTCTGGTGCTGCGCGTCGGGGATCAGAGAGTTGCCCCCGATGGCGAGTACGGCGACTTTGCTCATTGGCGTCACCCGTTGGCTGAATAAGTCTCAACGGATTCCGCGCGCGCGTCGGGGCCCCTGCCTTACCGGGTCTATCCTGGTCGAGTATGATGGGCGGGCAGGTATCAGGAGCCCCCGGCATGTCGGGGTATTATTCGTGGGAGTTTCACGTGGTTTTTGGATTCCTCAAGAAGAAGCCGCAGGAGCGCCGCGCGCTTCCGCGTGTGGCCATCGGGGAACGCGCCCGGCAGATGGTGGCGCGCTCCAGCAGCACGAAGGAACGGGTGGTCTTGCAGATGGTCGACCTGTCGCTGCAAGGATTGCGCTTTCGCGGACATGCCGTGGACGTCATCCTCCGTAAAGGCGATCATGTGGAGTTGCAGTTTTCCGGGACCAACGGCCAGATCATCCTGGCGGGCACGGTGATGTGGTCGAACGTCTCGCAGGGCCACCAGCACTACGAAGGCGGCGTGCAGTTTGCGCCGTGCCCCTGCGCAAGCGCGAGCAGTTGCAGGAGTTTATCGATTCGCTCAAGGGGCAGGACGGCGAGGGCGTCCGCGTGTCATTCCCCCGGGATCACGTCGGCCAGTAGGTTGGCCGCAGCAACTAACGCAGCAGCGCGCGTTGGAAGTCGTCGAGGCGGGTGGCATCGGCGCGGTGGATCTGGTGTTCGGCGCGGTCGCCGTCCGCGACCACCACTTCCCCTTCGCTGAGCGCGTACTGCACGGTGCGCTGGAACTGGCTGACGTAGGTGGCGCCGCCCTTCCAGGCGGTCACCCGCATGGCGTGGTCGACCAGGGCCACTTCCACGGCGCCGTTCTCCACGGTGGCGCGGCCCACCGGGCTCTCGATTTCGAGCGACGTCTTCCCTTCCGAGCGACACAGCGTGCGACCCGCAATCAGGAGCAGTTGGGCGCGGAACGTGCCGCTGAGCCGCTGACGCTCCAATGAGGCAAGTCGGGCCTCGCTGTTGGGGCCTATCCAGATCTGGAAGGCGCCGGGGACTTCGAGGCGGGCGAGTTCCTTCGCGGCGGTATGGATTGTCTGGCCGGCCGCCAGTGGAGTCGGGGCGGCGTTGCCCCGCGTCAGGACCGCGGTTTCATCGGACCAGCCGGCGCCAAACAACCACAGCAGGCTCACCGCGAGCGTCATGGCGGCGGCGAACAGCACGGTGGCAGGCCTGCTCTTGCGTTGAAACACTTTCCTCCAGGGGAATGGTAGCACGGATCCTTTAAGAGCACCATGCGACCGCGGTCTAAGTTGCGCCTGCGCCTTTCGCGCGTCGCCCGAGCAAGGTGACGGCAAGCAGCACCAGCAGGGACGCGCCCGCCAGCCACACGCCGTGGCGCAGCGCGGCCGGCTGGTAGCGGAAGGTCACCACGTGGTCCCCGGCTTGGAGTACGACCGCGCGGAACATTCCATTGGCAAGCAGCACGGGCGTGGGCGCGCCGTCCACGTCGGCCGTCCAGATGGGATCGTACCCGTCGCTGAGCACCAGCACGCCGGGCCCGGCGGCGCGAATCACCACCTTCTCCGGGTGGTCCTCCTCAATCGTGGCCGGTCCCGCCAGGCCGGTATTGGCGGCCGCAGCCGTTTCGAGGATGGCTTCGGACCGTGCGTCGTGTCCCCCGTCGAGCAGGCGGAGCGCCTCCGCTCGATCTTGGACGACGCGGTATCGTCCAGCGACGTACGCTCGCGGAAGCCGCCGGGGATTTTCGTACACTGGCAGCGGGGCGTCTTGCACCAGGCGCCCCTCGAGTTTCTGCCCCGGATAAGCCACGAAATAGCGCACGGCGAGCAGGTTCACCAGTGGAGAATCGGTGCGCGTGAGCGGGAAGACGAGCGGAGCGTAGGTTTCGCTGAGGCCGCCGTACTGCAGCCAGGACAGATAGATCGCCGCGGGCTGCGGATAAAACGACTCGTATCCGGCGACGTCCGCGATGCGGTAGGGCAGCGCGGTGTTGGGCTTGATGGTGCCCACGCCCATTACCCGATGGTGGCCTGGATTCGCGCGCAGGAATTGCGTGGTTGGGGTTTCTGGAAATATCGTCTCGCGAGGAACCAGTGGATTGAAGCGCAGCCCAAAGGACATAAGGTCGATGGCGACAATGACCAGGGCAATTTCCTTGCGGCGATTTCCGAAGTAGAGCCACAGTGCGCTCATGAAGAGCGCGAGCACAGGCATCCACACCGACGGGCTCGACCACGACCAGGTGCGCAGCGCGCCGGCGAGCACCGCTTCGGGGTATGCGGCCGGGCTGAAGAATTCCGGGTTCGGGAGGCGCACGAGGTCGGCATCGAGGGCCTGTTTGACGAGAACTTGCAGCCCGCTTATGCCCATTGCCGCCACCGCGAGAATCCAGGCGACGGCGAGGGCAAGTGCCGCGACGGCAAGGCGGCGGGCGTTCTTGAGGTCAAGCGCGTCCAGGCCGAATCCCGCGATCAGCGCGGCGAGGAAAGACCACATGAAAGTGAGCCGCGTGGTCGTGATTCGGTTGAGTCCCGGCAGCGCCATGGCGACGCTGTACAGCGGGGTTGCGGGCAATATGAGCAAGACGAGGATCGCGATGCCCAGCGCCCGCGCGGGTCGCGTGAAGGCGCCGCGCACCGCCAGCAGCAGGGGCAGGATTCCGATGTAGACGACGGTCTCCAGGTAGGTCCAGTAGCCGCCCACCGTGACGCGGCGCAGCGCGAAGTCATTGACCGGGCTGCCGAAGGCGTCGGGGGCGATCAGCGTGGGCGGCATCCAGGCCAGAAATTGCCGCTGGGTGGCGTTCACATAATCCAGGGCGATGCGGGGGCGCTGCGACGAGGTGAGCGCCTGCGCGGTCGGCAGCAGCATGGGGGCGGCCAGGCAGATTCCGAGCAGGACTGCCGCGGCCAGTCTTGCGGCCTGCCGGCGGTCTTCGACGCGGAGCAGCAGCAGAAACGCCATCAGCAGCATCGAGTAGGTGGCGAGCTGCAGGTGGCCGGCGACCATGAGCAGGCCCACGCCGATCGCGCCGCCCGCGATGGCGCGCGTGCGGGTCCGCGCCACGTCGAGCAGCACGAGGGCCAGCGGCAGCAGCCCCGCGTAGCAGGAGTCCTGGTCGTGCTCGAGCCAGGCCATGACGTACCCGCAGAACATCCACGACGTCCCCGCCAGAGTGGCGGCGGTCGGGGATTGTCCCAGGCGGCGGGCGTACAGAAACGTGCAGAAGCCGGCCAGCCAGGTGTGTATCATCAGGCTGAAGTTGATCGCCACGGGGGTGCCAAAGAGCGCGTTGAGCAGCAGGCGGGGAGGGTA
>VGFD01000182.1 GCA_016868975.1 Armatimonadota bacterium
TCCTCGAGGACGGCCGCGTAAGCGGCGCCAATCTCCATGACGAGCCGAGGTCCGAGCACGGTGTTGGCCTCGCCGCGCACGCCGTCGGTGCGGAAGTACTTGCCCATTGCGTATCCCTTCGGGTCTGATCCAGGGGGAGTCGCCCCCTGGATCCCCCATCACTTTTGCTTCTTCTTTTCCTTGAGGGTCACGATGACCTTGACGTCCTTGATGTTCACAATGGTCGCGTTCGGAGGCGCCAGCAGGGCCGCGGCGATCTCGTGCTGGCCCGGCCCGAGCTGGTCAATGATCACCGGCGTCGTGTAGAGGGCCGCCACGTCGGCGTCCTTGGGTCGCTTGAAGACGACCGGAGCAAGACGCGGCGTCCATCGCGCCTGCACGGTGAGACCGGACCGGGGGGTCCCCTGGATATCCGGAAAAATCGGGAGCACCTTTGGGAGGATCTCCGGCTGCACGTTCACACTCACCATGGCGTTGGCCGGCACGATCTCCACGCGCGACACCACCTTGTCGCCCTCGTCAAAAGCCTGAAGCGCGACGCGTTGCACGATGCTGACGTCCATCTTGCTCACGTCGACCACCGCGAACACGTGGCGCACTCCGTTGACGAAGTTGGCCGGCCCGCTGACGTCCACGGTGAGCGGCTGCACGGTCGGGACGGAGGCCGCGTAGCCCTGGGCCGGACGGCCGGAGAGCTTGACCTCCACAGGCAGGCTCTGCGTCTTGAGCAGCTCCAGCCGAATCGAGGGTCGCTCGTCCTCCACCGCCACCACGGTGATGTCCGGCGGTGTCGTGACCGCAACCGCGGGAAACACGATTCCCCGCTGCTTGTCGCGCAGGTCGATGCGCGCCGTGATGGCGTTGTGCTGCAACCCGGTGATGGCGTCGCGGGACCCGCGCACAGTCACGGTCACCTGCTGGGGCGCGTCGAGCGCCACCTTGTCGGGGTCGGAGAGCACCTCCAGGGGCACCTGCACATCCGCCTGGTTGATCGTCGTTGCGAACGGCGTCTGGGTGAACCGCACGAAGAGCCACACGAACACCGAGAGAAAGAGCGCCAGGGCCTTCAGCCCGAGATTCTTGTTGAGGCTCATCCGCGCAACCGTCGCTGCAGCGAGCTCTCATCGGTGGGACCGTCGGCCGGCGGCTTGTCATCGGCCGACGCTTTGGCCGGCGCCTGGGTGCCCTCGTCGTCGGCGCGGCGGGCTTCTTCCTCGGCTTTCTGCTGCTTCTTCTCGGCCTCGCGCCGCTTGGCTTCCTCGGCGCGCTTCTGGACGGCCTCCTCGTGCAGGCGCTGGGCCTCCGCCTTCTCCTCTTCCTCGCGCGGGTTCGCCGCCGGCGCCTCGAAGGGCGGCGGCTCCGGCACCACCGCGTCCACTTCCTCGACCTTCAGCACGCGGGTCACGACATCCGGCTCGGGAAGTGCGGGCGGAGGCGGCACTTCCGCGAGATTGAGGGTACGCGTCTGCGGCGCGCGTGGCCGGAAGAATCCGCGAATCCGGTTCCACAGCTCGGTACTGGTGGCGCCGGCTTCGGGCCGCGGCGGCGGCGCGCAGAAGGTGAGCAGCGTCTTCTTGAGGGTCTCCTCGTCGATGTTCGACGTCAGGCGGCCGTCTTTTGCGATGCTGATGCTCCCGGTTTCCTCGGAAACCACCACCACGATGGCGTCAGTCTGCTCGGTGATGCCGATGGCGGCGCGGTGCCGCGTCCCGATGGTACGCCCGCCGGTGGTGTGGGGCTCGTCGGAGAGCGGCAGGTAGCAGGAGGCGGCCACCACCTTGTCGCCGCGGATGATGGCGGCGCCGTCGTGCAGCGGGCTGCGCGGGATGAAAATGCTGAGGAGCAGCTTCGACGACACCTCGCCGTTGACGCGCACGCCCTTCTCGACGAACTCTTCCAGGCCGGTCTCGCGCTCGATGACCATCAGGGCGCCGTAGCGGGTCTGCGAGAGAATGCTGGCGGCCCACGAGATCTCGTCGATGATCTTGACCAGCACGTCCCGGCTGACGTGGGTGAACGGAGAGACGATGCTGCGCGAGCCGAGCTGCATGAGGGCGCGCCGCAGCTCCGGCTGGAAGACGATGGGCAGGGCGACCACGATGGACAGCACGGCGGCGCGCACGATGAAATAGGCAGCCTGCAGCTTGAGCTGGTAGAACAGCGCCTGCATCACCAGCAGCACCACCACGCCTTGCAGGATCTGCACGGCGCGCGTCCCCCGCACCAGCAGCAGAAAGTAGTACAGAAACACTGCGACGACAACAATGTCGACGCAGTCGCGCCAGGTGGGGAGGTACTGATAGAAGTTCACGGGGGCCCTGCCGTCCGCCGTTTCAAGGGAAGTACCGCGCGCCGGGTCGGAAACACCGACCGGGATTGCTTCTTCAAAGGCACGCTTGCTCCTTCGCTGAATCGGGCCCAGGGGTGACCCCGACACGGCGGGCGGACATCCCCCCTCCGAGGGATTGCCGCGCCGACCACCGGAAACCCGCGCCGCAACAGGCGTCCCACGGGCTCCGGTTCGTTCACATTTTGTCCGGAAAAAGTCTTTACAAAGGGGGGGGTATGCCCTATGATAATCTGGCTGCCTGGGGGTACCCCCCTCGGGGCACGAACCGTCCGGAGCTCCTCGTCAGTCCACGGCTGGCAGGGGGCTCTCGTCGTCAAAGGGCGGTCCAGGCAGCAAAGCCCAAATAATCGGAGGTGGGATCTCCCCAATAAACCCGAAAGGGGTGGCTTGCCATGAAAGCCTTGGGACGTCACATTGTCGCGGAACTCTCTCTGTGCGAGCCGGGAGTGCTCAGCGACATCGCGAAGGTACGAGACATCATGGTGCGGGCTGCCTTGGCAGCAAAAGCAACAGTAAGGGAATCGGCCTTCCACAAGTTCGAGCCCGGCGGCGTAAGCGGTGTCGTCGTGCTGGCGGAGTCGCACCTGTCCATCCACACGTGGCCAGAGTTCGGCTATGCGGCAATCGACATCTACACCTGCGGGGAAACAGCGGATCCGTGGAGGGCTTGCGAATTCCTGGCGGAAAAGTTCTCGGCTCAAAACATCAGCACAACGGTGGTAGAGCGCGGAATTCCAACGCCCTTCGGCAAGTACAGCCACGTCGTCTCTTCTTCGGTTCCGCAGCCGACCGAGACGAGAGTCGCTCTGCAGCCATAGGGACTCGTCCCGTAAGCTGGTCCGCTTATCGCGGCGGACATCAACGCGAGCGAAAACGTATATAGACAGCTCCCGTCGGCCCGTCCGACGGATACGGTCCGAGCCCCTCGTGGGCTCATTTTATTTGCGGACAGTGATCAGCGTGACGTCGCCGCGGCGGGCGCGGGGGTGGGCATCTCCCAGTTGGCCGCCTTGAGGACCGGTGAGATGCGCTTGTACACCAGGAAGCAGAGCACCGCGTTGATGCTGCCCTTCAGCACGTTGAACGGGAGGATGGTGCCGAGCAGCATCGCGCCCTTTACCTCCGCGGGCACGCCCGGGAAGAACACCCGCACAAACCAGGGGAGCACCAGCAGATTGGCGCCCAGCATCACGACCGTCATGGCCGCCACCCCGACCACCAGCGACACGATGGCGCGCGTCTTCGTCTTGCGCGCCTGGTAGAGGCTGCCCGCCACGAACGCCATGCTGGCGCCCGCAAGAAAATTCATCGGCGCGCCCACGAAAAGGTCGGGCGTCGGGTGCAGGAACAGAAAGAGCACGTTCTTGAGCGCCGCCGCCGCCACCCCTTTCCAGGGGCCCAGGGCAAACGCGGCGATGAGCACCGGGATGTCACCGGCATCATACGTCAAGAACGGCGCGCTGGGAAACAGCGGCACCTGGACGAACATCAGCAGACAACCCAACGCGGACAAAATCGAGACGCGCGTCGTATCGCGGAGAACTGGCATATTTTGCGGGCGGCACTTCGAGTGGATGCTGTCGAATCCTTCAACTGATGCGGGAAATACGCTCCCGGCCGTACCCACCCTCGATGGCTTGACCGCCGGTCAACGGAGGGTCTTAAGCGCGGGACGGCCGCTTTTTCAGCACGATGCCGCCGATGGATACGGAATCGCCCATGTCCTTGACCTGCGGCCGGTCCTCGGGCCTCACGTCGATCTGGGCCATGCGCTTCGCCCATTCGATGTCGCGCTGCGGCGCCTCGGCCAGGGAAACGTACGCGCCGTCGGCGGCCCGCACCAGGGCGCTCTCCGGGGCTTCCTGGTAGATCTTTGACGTCGCGGATGGGCTCGTAGTCATCCCCGCGCTTCTCGTAGAATACGCGGCCCTGACGGCTGTGCTCCACGTAGTGGGAGAGTCCGTGGACGTATTGCGGACGCAGCGTGGACAGCCGAATCATGCTGTCTTCCATGGTGCGATACATCACCTGCTCGCTCGCGGTGTGGAACGGCTTTCGCAGCAGTTGCACGAACGCGTCCGTCGGGGCCAGGTCCTTCCACGAGGCGTCGCTGAAGGCCATCCCGTTGTCGGTCAATCTGCGGAAATGCTCAAGCGGTTGGCGCAAGTCGTCGGGGAAATTCGCGGACAGCGGCGCGCGCATCCAGAAATCCCTGGATCTCGGCCACGCAACCCGGGGAAAATTCCCGCTCCGGCTGGCGCGCCAGAACCATCTGGTGGCGTCGCACCTCGATGGCGCGGGAGATTTCCTGCGCCTTGCCGGAATTGCCCATCTGCGTCATGAGGTCGCGCATCGTCTCCAGGCTGTGGATGGCTTCCTCGAGTTCCTCCACCGCCTTGTTCCGGCTCGGAGGGGCGCCGGCAAACTGGCCCGACACCAGGATTGGGGAGATCATCGGACGCGCGCTCCTCTCAGCGATGCGCCCATTCTACCCCGAAGCGCTGAACAATCCCTGAAACTACGTATATCCGCGCGTCGCCCCACCGCCCATCAGCGACATCCAGCGGTCCAGGCTGGGGATGTTGAGGTACTCATTGGTGCGCAGCACGTCCGACATGGGGCTGCTCGGCCGGTCGGAATAATCGTGCCCCGGATACAAAATCGTCTGCGGCGGCACTTTGGCCAGTTTCTGGGTCAGCGACTCGTACATCTGCTGGGGATCGCCGCCCGGCAGGTCCACCCGCCCGCAGCCCTGGATGAACAGCGTGTCGCCGCTGACCAGGTAGGGCGCCTCGGGCCCCTCGAGCATGAAGCACTGGCTGCCCGGCGTGTGGCCCGGGGTGTGTATCAGCCGCACCCGCACGTCGCCCAGCTCGAGCACGTCGCCGGAGTCGTGGGACCGCACGTCCGACTCGCTGATGCCGGTTGCCTTGCGCACGCTGTCGGCTTCGTTGCGGTTCACGTGCACCGGCACCGCGGCGCGCGCGAGCAGCGTGGGAAGCCCTTCGATGCTGAGCCCGAAGATATCCCCGCCCACGTGATCGGGATGGGCGTGCGTGGCCAGGGCGCCCACCAGCTTGAGCTGTTCTTTTTCCACGAATTGCAGCAGCGCGTCAATGTCCCAGGCCGGGTCCACCAGCAGGCACTCGCGGGTGCGCTTGCTTCCGATGAGGTACACGAAATTGGCCATGGGTCCGACTTTCAGCTGATGAAAAACGAGGTCGCCGTCTAAAGTCATGGAGGTGGCACGTCTCCCGGCGGGCCATCGCGAATGATGCGGTGGGCCTTGCGCAGGATGTCCTTTTCGTTGAGAT
This sequence comes from Armatimonadota bacterium, assembly GCA_016868975.1. GTDB lineage: Bacteria > Vulcanimicrobiota > Xenobia > RGZZ01 > RGZZ01 > VGFD01. Next base: position 5,665 of record VGFD01000182.1, read on the forward strand.
AGGTGATGCGCCGAAACGCGTCGCCAATGTTGAACCACGCCACCGCGTCCGCCTCTTGATCGCGCTCGCGCTCATTCTCGCGGACCAGCGGCATCAGATAGAACGACACGACCTTGTGATAGAGCGTGTTGTTGTCCTTCCAGTAGAAGTAGTACTTGATGTCATCGAGGTGGTCCCGCGCCTCGGAGAGATGGCCGGTCTCCTCCAGAACCTCGCGCTGGGCGGTCTGCGAAGGGGTTTCCCCGTTATCCACGCGGCCCTTGGGCAATGCCCAGACGCGGCCGCCTCGCTTCGCGATCAGGCAGACCTGGACCGCGTCGCCTCGGCGGCGGTACAGGACGCCCCCGGCCGAAACCTGCACGTCGCGTTTGCGGCCGTCATCTGACGCATCCGGCATGGGACTATCGGCCATGGGGCGCTCGTTTCTACGGCCTTCAAGGGATGCTCCTGCAGTAGGATGCCAAATTCCGCGCCCGTGTGCTAGCATTCAATTGTCGCCGCCGCGCCGGCACGCCAATGCCGCCCGGAGGCCTCCCGCAAATGGAAGTCCCACATAGCATTGCAAAGGTGGCGATGACTTGAAGGTCTTCACGAAGCGCGCCCATTACCTCACGGCCGCGCTGGCACTGGGCGGCACCGCCTTGGCCCTGGGATATCGTTCCCGAAAGGCCCGCGGTCCCTGGGTCGTGCACGAGGTGCGCGTCCCCTCAACCGATGGCGTTGTGCTGCGCGGCTTCATGCGGTTTCCGGACGGCCCCGGGCCGCATCCCGCGATCGTCCTGCTGCACGGCGGGCGCGGGGGATCGCCCATGCGGGCGTCCGTGATGGCCCGCAGCCGGGTGGCGGCCGGGCTGCTCGCCGCCGGCTATGCCGTTCTTTCCGCGGGATATCGGCGTCACGCCTGGATGGGTGGGGAAGTCGACGACGGCGAGGCCGCCTTCCGCTTCTTGCAGAGCCATCGCCGCATCGACCCCGAGCGCATCTCCGTACTGGGCAACAGCCACGGAGGCAGCATCGCGATCATGATGGCGCCCCGCGTGCCGGCCCGTTGCGTGATCAACTATTGCGGCGTGACCGACGCCGAGGTGATGGTGCGCTTCTTGACATGCTCGAGCCTGCGCGCGCACGCGCCGCTGGTCCGCGAGGCGCTCAACGACTTGAAGCAGATCTGCGGCGGCACGCTCGACGAAGTGCCGGAAATGTACCGCGCGATGTCCCCGGCCTACCGCGCGTGGCAGTTGCAATGTCCCATCATGACGGTGCACGGCAGCCAGGACAGACTGGTTCCGGTGACCCACGCGTATATTCTGAGGGACGCGCTGGAAGCGGCCGAAAAGCCCTTCGAGATTCACATTTTTCCAAGAATGCCGCACTCGTTTCAGTTCCACAACCGTCCCGACGCGCGCGACGCGATCGAGCGCACGGTGCGCTTTCTAAATCAATTTAATGCGTCCACAAGTACATAAGCCGCGGCGACGCGCTCGTCATTGGGTCCAGCAGCGCCCGCTCCAGCCGCGCCCCGGTCGCCTGCGTGCTTAGCAGCGCGCGCAGGAAATTGTCCCGCGAGCTGTACGCCACCAGCCGCGCCTGTGGAGCCTTGCCGAGGTCCGCCGCCTTTCTCCAGGCGTCCTGACGGTAGCCCAGGCTGTCCACCAGCTTCAGGCGGAGCGCCTCCCGGCCGGTCCAGATGCGGCCGTCCGCCAGCTTCGCCACCTCGGCGCGGGTCAGCTTCCCCTTGCGGCCTTCCGCTACGACGTTCACAAAGCGGTTCCACATCTGGTCGATCATGCTTTGCAGAAACGCGCGCTCGGCGGGCTTCATCTCGCGGTAGGGGGAGCCGATGTCCTTAAAGCTCTCGCTCTTGTCGAAGCGCATGGATTTAATGACGTTGACTTCCAGCCCGACCTTGCCCATCATCTTGCTGACGTTGAAGAACTGCGCGATGACGCCGATACTGCCCACCATGGTGGTTTCGTGCGCCACGATGTGGTCGGCCGCCATGGAGATGTAATAGCCGCCCGAGGCCGTGAGGTCCTCGCAGAGCACAACGATGGGGATGTTCTTCTCCTTGCGATAGGTGGCCAGCTCGTGGTAGATGACGTCGCTGGCCGTGATGCCGCCGCCCGGCGAGTCCACCTCGAGGAGGATGGCCTTGATCTTGTCGTCCTTGCGTGCCTGGCGCAGCATCTCGCGCACTTTCGTGACCGGATCCGGCTCGGCGTAGGGGCTCTCCTCGCCCCCGCCTATGAGCATCCCGCTGACCGAGATGGAGAGCACCTTGTCGTCCGCATCCGGATTCCCCGCAACCAGACGCTCCGTGAAGCGCCTCACCTCAGCCTGCTTGCCGGCCGCCACCGCGGCTCCGATCGCAAGCACCACGTTGAGCAAGAGGCTGCCGCCCAGCATCACCGCAAGGATGATCGCGACCCAGAAACTGGTGGGCCGCCCGGGCGGCCTCTGGTAGGGTGGCGGGGGGGGCGGTATCGCGGAAGGCGGCAGCGGCGGCGGAGGATATCCAGCGTCCATTGTCAGACTCGGACCTGCACGGCCGGTGCCAATTGCGTTTTACGGCTTTCCATCTTTTTGCCGCCCGTCTTAGCGGGCTCCTCCGTTCATGGGGACGGTAAAGTACACCCGCGTCCCCTTGCCACGCTCGCTCTCCACCCAGATGCGGCCGCCGCGGCGCTCCACCAGCGTGCTCGCGATGGAGAGCCCCAGCCCGGCGCCGGGAATCTCCGAGGTGTCGTTGCGCTTGGCGCGATAGAATGGCTCAAAGAGGCGCTCTTGAAACTCGGCGGGGATTCCCATCCCCTGATCTTCCACCGAAACCAGCGCTTCGTCGTCACGCGCCTGGACCGCCACGCGGACGCTGCCCTGCGTCGAATAGCGCGCCGCGTTCTGCAGCACCTGCACGAGAATCTGCTTGAGGTGGCGCGGATCCATGTACACCTGCGCGTCCCCCTCGACGGCTTCGAGGGACACGTGGGTGTTGTGGTCCTTCAGCGCACCCGCGATCTCGCGTGCGGTGCTGGCCACGCTCACTTCGCGGCGCTGGTCTTCCATGGTCGTCAGGCGCGCGAAAGTGGCCACGTTTTCCATCATCTCGCGCATGATGCGCGCCGAGCGGACCACGTCTTCCATGTTATGGTCCTTCTCGGCCATGTCGTCGGACATCTGGGCAAGCTGCGCGAAGCCAAGGATCCCCATCAGGGCGTTCTGCAAGTCGTGCGCGATGGTCTTGACGACCTTGCCGCGAAACTCGTTTTCCACCTCGAGCGCGGCCCGCGCCGTCTTCAGCTCGCGCCGCAGGTTGATCTCAGCGAGCGCGTGCGCGACCATCGATTTGAGCGTCTCGCTGTCGAGCGGTCGCGCCGTCCAGCCCCACGCCCCTCGGGCCAGCGCCGCGCCCACCGCCTCGGCGGGCACAACGAGGATGACGGGGCGGCCGGGCACGCGATCCATGATCTCATTCGGTGGGGCGCCGGCAGTGTCGGCCAGGATAAGATCCGCCTCAACCCGCACGAGCGCGTCCAGAGAGTCCACAACGTCGAGGCTGGCGGCCTCGGGGATGACTGTGGAGAACTCGTGCCGCGCGGCGGCCGGATTGGAGTGAAAGGCGACAATGCGGTTCATGCGGCCGCCCATTTCCACGGTGCGCCGCATGTATCCTGTGAAAAAAAAGGTTAACGCTGGACGGAGCCGAGGTCGCCGGTCCGCGCAAGCGAGCACCGCGGCGGGAACCTCGTGATCAGTGCCCTTCGGCGCGGCTCTTGCGGTGCGCGCGGATCATCTCCTGGAGTTTGGCCAGCTGATCCGCGGTGAGCACGCCTTTCATCTCCACCAGGAACTCCTGGCGGGCCGCGCGCATCTGCTCGATGTTGCCTTTGGCGGCTTCCTTGATCTGGGCGATCTGGTCGGTCGTCAGGCCGAGCTTCTCGGTGAACCACTGCAGACCACCGCGCCTGGGCCGTTC
>VGFD01000183.1 GCA_016868975.1 Armatimonadota bacterium
CCGGCCGTGCTGGCGTTTCACTTGGTGGACGACAACCTTGGCGCGCTCCTCGCCGCGGTGGACCGTGAAAATGCCGTCGTGGCCGTGCTCAGTGACCACGCCTCCTCGCCGCGCGCGCCGCGTCTGCTGGACCGCCGCCTGCACGTTCCCTTCCTGATGCAAGTGCCCGGCGGGCCGCGCGGCGCCCGCGTCAAGCGCTTCGCGCAGGCGGTGGACGTCGGTCCCACGCTGTTGGCGGCCGCCTGCGGAGAATATTCCAGGGACGCTTGCAGCGGGCGCGATCTGTTCGGGGACGCGCCGCGGCGCGAGGTCGTGGCCGAGAGCCGCTACCTCGATGGCCGCATGCTGCGCGGCGAGCGGTTCAAATACGTGGAATATTTCACTGACCGCCCGGAGCGCTATCTTTTCGACATGCAGGCCGATCCCGAGGAGAAGCGCAACGTGATCGCGCGGCATGCGGCCGAGGCCCAGCGGATGCAGGCGAGCCTGGCCGGCTACCTGGGGCCGACGGGCGGGCACCAGATCATGCCCGATACCAAGAGGCTGCTGCAGCGGCTGGATTATTTCTAGCGTTTTTTCAGGCGCCGCGTGGTATGGTAGGCTGTGATCATCTCGCCCCGCTCCACGCCCGAGGTTCCGCACCGCTCCACGCCTTTGCCGGCGCCGCTGGGGGCGTCGAGCGATTCCGTGTGTCTGGGGCTGCACGTGCCGGATCCGACCGTGGGGTACCGCCCGTTCGCGCCGCCGGACACCACGTGGACGCGGATGCCGCCGAACGATCCCACCTGGACCGAGGGCGGGCCGGCGGATGACAAGCGTGGCGTGCCGCTCTCCAATGGTGGAACCCGCTTCGGTGGACCGCACAACGGGCGCATTGAAGGGCTGAAAATCGACGGCCAGCCAGTCATGTATCACTGGCGTGACCACAATTATTTTTGGATGCTTGATCTGGACGACGTCGTGGACAACCTGCTGCTGGCCGGCGACGAGGCGAAAGAGCAGGTCGGAAAAGGCACCGTGACGGGTCGCGGCGGCGAGCGGATCCGCTATCGCGAGTTGGAAGCCGAGGACGGCACGCGGCGCCTCGAGATCGCGCTCCCGGGTGACCGTGTACTGCACGTCACCAGCAAGGCGCCGCTGGGCGAGCAGGCCATCGACACCTTGTGCTCGGCGTTCGCGGAATGCCCGCCGGTGGCGCTCCGCGGGCTTCGCGACGTCTTTGTCGTGGAGAGCCTCGGGGAGAAAATCGACGACGCTGGAAACGGCTGCGCGCATCCCCTCTCCGCGATCACGCGGGCGGGCATCCCGGACATCACCTTCGTGCACGAGCGGCTGCGCGATCCAGAAACTGGACGCCACGTCGTGCTGCACGAAGTGGGCCACCTGGTGGACGGGCAGGACAGCGTGGGCAGCGTCTCCGCGGTGCAGCGCGACGCCAGCGACGCTCCGCTCTTTGGCGGCGGCGGTGGCATCGCGCCGGAGCACGAATTCAATCTCGCCAGCGACGCGTTCGTGTCCCATTACGGGTCGCTGTCTCCCAAAGAGGATTTTGCGGAGATGCACGCGGTGCTCTTGCGCCAGCGCACGGATTTCAACATCGCCAATCCCGGGCATGACCTGTTGACGGAGCCGCCGCAGGTGGCGAGCGCGCATTTATCTCCGCGGCTGGGATTGAAGGCGGAGGCGGTGGTGGAGCGCTACCGCCAGTTGGGGCATGAAGCGCCGGCCGAGGGCTGGCTGACGAAATTGCGTCGGCGGATCGGAATTTAAGCCCGCGGCGCCTGCCGGGTCGATCCGCCGGAGTCGGACGGCCAGTCGGAAGCCGGTGTCGTCGCCCTGGTAGAAACCGGGCTCGTAATCCCGGCAGGCTGTTTACCAGTCTTGACATCCCATTGAGCGCCTGACACCACCCGGCCGGCGTCGACCTGGTTGCGCACAGCAAGGGTTAACGCTTCTTGCGGTACTTCTCCTCGTAGGTGCGCAAGAACGCCTGCGGATCCCTGTCGAACTGGTCGTAGAGGCCCCTTGCGGCCTGCTTGCTGGCGCTCTTCGACACCTCCAGGGCTTCCGCCAGCCCCTTTGCCTGCTCGTAGCGCTCGCCCGCCGTCGCCCCGGCGTTCAGCGAGCCCAGCACGCCGCCCTTGATGGCCTTGCCGTATTGCGCCTGGACCGTGCGCTGTACCTCGTACTGCATGATGGCCTCCAGCTTCTCGCGGTCCGACTTGAATTTGGAGAGGTCCGGCGGCTTGCCCGCGCCGCCTTTGCCCGCCTTGATGACGCGGTGCGCGAACTTTTCCACCTTCTTGAATTCCTTGAACTGGCGGCTGTTCATGTCCTCCGAGGTGGACTGATCGGTGATGCCGGTCTCCTCGAATTTCGGGATGGCGAATTTTTCGAACTGCTGTTCGATTCTGGCGTCGATGCTGCCGTGCGCCATGGTTTTCTTGATGGCCGCGGCCTGCTCGGAAATCTTGTCGGTCAGCCCGGAAAGGCGCTCCCTGGCCCAGCCGGAGAGGACTTCGACCTGATCGCGCGGCTCCTGAGCCGGGGGCTGCTCCTCCGCAGCCTGCGGGGCTGCTGCCGTCCACGTGGGTTGTGGATGGGGTGTGTAACCACTCTCTCTCATCGCTTCCATATCCGCATTATCCTGGCAAAATCAGCGTGGCTCGATTGCCGCGATGTAACGGATGTAAACACCGGGTTCACAAAACCGCACGGCGTGACAGGCATCACTTCCGCGGGGCGCCAAAAGCCAACGCGTGAAGTTGATTTGTGTCAGGAGTGTGTCAGGGCGCGGCGCCCGTCACGCTGGCGGGACTCCTTGCGGACGCGCCAGAGGGCGTCGATGAAGTAGCTCGCGGGATCGCCGTACGTGCCGACGGCTTCGAACCCGGTCTCCTCGGCGAGGCGGGGGATGTCCGAGGGAAGGAACTTGAAGGAGTACTCCACGTGGATGGGCTCCCAGGCGCGGAAGCGAAACGACCGGTTGAGTGCGCCGATGAAGACCTCCTGGTCGTGGAGGCTGATCAGGTAGCTCTCCATGGCGCCGGAGAAGACGTTGTACGTGCCGAAGTGGCGGAAGTCGTTGAGGTTGAAGCGGCCGCCGAGCTCCGCGTTGATGCGCTGGAGGAGGTTCAGGTTGAAGCGTTTTGTGACGCCCTGCCCGTCGTTGTAGGCGGCGAGGAGGACGTCGATGTCCTTCTTCAGATCGAACCCGGTGAGCACCAGGTCGCCGTCGTCGAGGGCGCTCCACAGGGTGCGCAGGAAGACCCGCTGGCCGGGGCCGGTGAAGTTGCCGATGTTCGAGCCCAGGAAGAGGACCAGCATGCGGGTGCCGCTCTCCCGCGCGAGCCAGCGGAGCCCGTCGAAGTACTCGGCGACGAGGCCGCTGCAGCGGAGGGCGGGGAGCTCGCCGGACAGGCGCTTCGTGAGGTCGCGCATGGCCGCTTCGGAGATGTCCACGGGGACGTAGTCGAAGTCGAGCTTCGCCTGGAGGAAGGAGTCGAGCAGCAGGCGCGTCTTGCGGCCGTCGCCGGCGCCCAGCTCCACGAGGCGGAAGGGCTCGTTGGCGACGGCTTCGGCGATGTCCCAGCAGCGGGCCTCCAGGATGAGCCGCTCGCAGGACGTGGGATAGTACTCGGGCAGGTCCATGATCTGGCTGAAGAGCGCGCTGCCCGCGTCGTCGTAGAAGTACTTCGACGGGAGGGATTTGTGCTCGGAGGAGAGCCCCATGAGGACGTCGAGCGCGAAGGCCTCGCGGAGGAGGCTGTCCGTGTCGAAGGTGCGGGGGTGGAGGACCTTGTAGCGCTTCGACTTCACTCGGCGAGCCGCGCTCCGCTGAACTGCCAGCGCTTGTCGGGCTGGAAGAAGTTGCGGTAGGTGCGGCGGAGGTGCGAGCGCGGGGTGGCGCAGGAGCCGCCGCGGAGCACCATCTGTCCGCTCATGAACTTGCCGTTGTACTCGGCGAGCTTGCCGTCGAAAGGTTGGAAGCCGGGGTAGGGGAGGTAGGCGCTGGCGGTCCACTCCCAGACGTCACCGAGCCAGGCGCCGGGGGCCTGGGGGTGGAGGAGGTCGTCGTCGAGGAGGGTCCCGCCCTGATCTTGCGCGGCGACTTCCCACTCCTGCTCGGTGGCGAGTCGCTTGCCGCGCCAGCGGGCGTAGGCGTCGGCTTCGAACCACGAGATGTGGGCGACGGGGGCGTTCGGGTCGAGGGTCCGCAGGCCGGCGAGGGACATGTCGTGATCGGCGCTCTTCCAGTAGAGCGGGGCGGTCCATCCGCTGGTCTGGACCGCGGCCCAGCCGTCGGACGTCCAGTGGCGGAAGTCGCGGTAGCCGCCCGCTTCGATGAACTCGCGGTACTCCCGGTTGGTGACGGGGCGGTCGGCGATCTGGAAGGGGCGGAGGAAGGTCTGGTGCCGCGGGCGCTCGTTGTCGTAGGCGAATCCGTCGTCTGGTGCGCCGATCACGACGAGGAGACCGCCGGGGTGCTCGGTGAACGTGAGGGACGTCTCTCTTGACGGAGCGGGTGGATCCTGCGGGCGATACACGGGCAGCGTGGCCTGGGTGCAGAGGATGTGCTTGATGTCCGTGACGAGCAGCTCCTGGTGCTGCTGCTCGTGGTGCAGCCCGATCTCGATGGCGGGCGCGAGCCGGTCGAGGACGTCGTCGGGGGCATCGCCGAAGAGCCTGCGCATGCGCTCGTCGACGACGGCGCGGTACTCGTAGACCTCTCGCACCGGAGGGCGGGAGACCAGGCCTCGCTGCGGTCTCTCGATGCGGCGCCCGACGCTCTCGTAGTAGGAGTTGAAGAGGAAGTCGGTATCCGGCCGCCAGGGCTCCTGCCCGGCCTCGATGAGGACCATGCGCTCGAAGAACCAGGTGGTGTGCCCGAGGTGCCACTTGGGCGGGCTCACGTCGTCCATGGACTGGACGCCGTAGTCCTCGATCTCCAGCGGCCTGCAGATGGCTTCAGTGGTCGCGCGAACGGCACGATAGTGCGCGGCGACGGTCTCGCGGGAAGTCACGGGGGGGCGCGTCGACCCTGTCACGCGGGGCGCTTCGACCCTGTCGCGGGTGGCCCCTATTGCATCGGAACCCCGATTGCGGCGGTCGCCGCGTTCCCCCACCCGGCCCGGCAACAACACCGGCTCCACCACGGACACCGCGCACAGTAGCGTGTCGCCACGGACACCGCGCAGGGCTTCCTTTCCGGATCGAGAATTTTACAAGTTCGTGGGTTGGAGGATGTCAGATTGGGTTTGAGACGCGCCTTCCCGCTCGGTATGATGGCTGCCGTCGCGTTCAAAACCGGGCTTAGCGACCTCACCCTCTCCGAGGGGGACGCTCATTAGCACCACGCGCGGGCGAGGGCCCATTACGTGAACCGCTCGGATGGAGTCATCGTCCTGGGCGCGGGCATTGCCGGCCTGGGCTGCGCCCGCGCGCTGCCGGGAGCGCCTGTCTTCGAAGCGACGGACCACCTGGGCGGGCACGCCTTCTCGCACGAGATGGGGGGAGTCTACTTCGACGAGGGCGCCCACATCTGCCATAGCCGGCGTGGGGATTTTCTGGCCATGATCCTGAGTTCCGCCGGGCGGGTTATCGAGACGGATCGCAGCGTGGTGCGAAACTACTGGCGGGGGCGGTGGCTCACCTACCCGGTCCAGGACAATCTAAACGAGCTGCCGCTCGAAGATCGGCTGCTGGCCCTCACCGGACTCGTCGAGGCTTCGCCCGCAAGAGCGCCGCGTTCGAGAAGAGGAACCTTGTCCTCATCGAGACCATCAAGCCGACGAGGGATCCGCGGGCGCTCGTCGCGCTGACCTCGAAGCTGCAGGCCATGCAGAGGGAGGCGATGGCCATGAAGGCCGAGGGAGCGCGCGTCGCGGCTCTCGCGCGCACGCTGGAAGTCAACGCGCAGAAGCGCGCGCAGCGGGTGTGGGCGATCCTGCAGAGGGGCGCGACGATCCGGCCGTAAGGTCACGCTCGCGGGAGGTCATCCTTCCAGGAGTACCTGTAAAGGCGCGATACCGGACTCCTGGCTCGCCTGTCGCTCGTGACGTGGATGCGCGGCTTATAAGGCGGCGCTCACCGCGACCCGCTGACGCGTCAGCCAGCCCGCCAGGGTGAGAAGCGCCCACAACTGGTGGCTGTGATCGGCCCGACTACCCGGAGAAAGTCAGCCCGAGGCGCGCGCCAAAGGCCTCCTGCAACTTCTGGGAAAGATGGGGGTGCCCGCGGTCGTGTACTTCAAGGCCAGCAACGGGGAAGCGTGGCAGGCCCCCCCGTGGGGAGAGACGTGGCCGGAGAGCGAGCGCGTCTGGCTGAACGGCGGCGACCTGGGCCCTCGCGCGCGGCTACATGCTTCCCAGCAACACGCACGTCCACCCATCCCCGGCCGGCTACGACCGCATCGCCGCCTACCTTTGCGACCTGCTGACACGAAGTCCGTGGCTCGCCCAACCCCTTCCATAAATCAATTCACGGAAGGTGCTTTCAAGATCGGCATGGTGATGGGGTCCAGGCGAGTTTCCGTGATTTAATCTCCGGAGTTCCGCGCGACCATCATGTCCGCGGAGGAGCAGAAGGTGCACCGGAAGGGGCATCCCCGCGTTGCCACCATCGGCATGGAGCGCCCTCGATGAACTCCGAACGCATCGGCGGCGGCCAGGTATTGCTCGACGGGAAACAGGTCCCAGGCCGGCCGGGGCAGCCGATCGACGTCGGCCACGCGGCGGCCCGCCACCGGCGGATGCCCGCGGAGCGCGACGCCGGGCAGACCCTCGAGGGAGCGCCCGGCCTGGAGACGGGCAACGACCTCGACTATGGTTTCCTCGCCCTCGCCGAGGACGCAGCAGTCAACGGCGTCGCTTTCTCGGAAGATCTGCTCCCAGTAGCCGGTGGCGTTTTCGCCTCCCAGGACGATGGGCACGTGCGGCAGGCGCGCCCGCGCCTTCTCCACGATGTCGCGCACGCAGGGCCACTCGTGGAGGTGCATGTGGGAAATGCCCAGCAGATCGGTGTCGGTGGGAATGCGCGCGACGATTTCCTCGGTCGTGAGTCCGTACTGGTACAGCGACACGGTGCGCGATCGGAACGACGTGCACCGATCGAGCGCTTCCCCGGTGGCGTCGATGACCTCGACGTGGTGGCCGGCGTCGCGGAGGGCGGCCGCCACGTAGGCGAGTCCGATGGGTGGAACGGCCCCGTAAAAGCTCAGACTCTTCACGACCTGCAGGGTAGGGGGGTGGATCAGCGTGACGCGGGCCGCGCCCTCGGGCCGCCGGCGGGCGGCGGGATGCGCGACCGGGCGGGCGTGTTCGCGCGTCTCCGCCATCCCCCACCCGCGAGACGTTGCGCCCAGGTATCCAAGCTCGGTCCGAGCCCGCGTATCGCGCAGAGTGACCGTTCGGCCGATCGTCAGCACCGCGCTCGCCCGCACCGGCGGCGTGCCCGGCAGCCGCAGCAGACGCCACGCGGACTCCGCGGCGAACCCGGCGGCCAGCGCCGCGCGAAAGGGCAGCGAGCGGTCGCCCGGAGCCAGGTCACGGGTCTGCAGCAGGTCGGTGAGAAACGTCCGAAGCTCGACCGGTGGTCCGTCGGTCAGAAAGTACACGGCGCCCGGGCTCGAGCAGGTCGCCGTCCACGGGCTCCGCGCCGCGGGCAGCCACGGCGTCCCGCGCACGCGGGGAGCGGGCCAGCGCCCGCACGTGGTATCCGCGCGCCGCCAGGGCGAGGAGAAGGTGGCGGCCGACAAAGCCTGACCCGGCGATCATGGCCCTGGCAGGCCGCCGAAGCCGCCGGGTCGTGTAACCGTCGCCGCATCGGGGCGCTGAAGGCGAAACCGTCTTCACCGCCTAATCGACCCCCACCACTGTGGGGGAGTCTTCCTTGAACAACCTTTCCTCGCGCCTTGCGCCTGCTGTCGGACTGGTGGCCCTGAGCCTGTTCGTGGGCCTTTTGCAGCCCGCGTTCCTCGCGCCCGAGAACCTGAAGAACGTGGTGCTCCAGTCCGCCATCAACGGCGTGCTGGCGGTCGGCATGACGCTGGTCATCCTGACCGGCGGCATCGACCTCTCGGTTGACTCCATCCTTGCCTTGTCCGGGGTGGTGCTGGGCAGCCATCTCGCCGCCGGGCAAACCTCGTTCACGGCCATTCCGCTGTGCCTTGCGGTGGGCACGGCATGCGGGCTGGTGAACGGACTGCTCATCACCAGGGGCGACCTGCCGCCGTTCATCGCCACGCTGGGCACCATGAGCGCGGCGCGCGGAATCGCCCTGGTCTACAGCGGCGGACGTCCGGTGTCGGGCTTTGGGGAGCGGTTTCTCAGTCTCGCCTCCGCCCCGGTGCTGATCCTGGCCATGGCCGCGGTGTTCGCGGTGGCCTACGTAGTGCTCACCCAGACCGTTTTCGGCCGCGCGCTGTACGCGGTAGGCGGCAACGAGCGCGCGTCCTGGCTGGCCGGGCTGCGGGTGAACCAGGTGAAGCTGGGGGTGTACGGCGCCTCGGGATTTCTCGCCGCGCTGGCGTCCGTGCTGCTGACCGCTCGGTTGAACTCGGCGCAGCCCATCGCCGGCATGATGTACGAGCTGGATGCCATCGCGGCCGTCGTCATTGGCGGCACCAGCCTGACCGGCGGCCAGGGCGGCGTGCTGGGGACGCTCATCGGCGTGCTCATCATGGGCGTGCTGCGCAACGGTCTGAACCTGCTCGAGGTGTCGTCGGACACCCAGCAGGTGGTCATCGGCGCCGTCATCGTCATCGCCGTGCTGGTGGATCGCGGCCGCGCCCGCTTCGTATCGTGGATGGAGCGCGGGGGGGCGCCGCGTCGCCGCGTGGTGCTGACCGCGGTGGCCGCGTCGCTGGCCGTGGTGCTGATGGGCGCGTGGCTGGCTCGTCCCACGGTGACCGGCCGCCAAGCGACGTTCGCACTCATCCTCAAGACGCTGAACAATCCCTTCTGGGTGGACGTGGCCGAAGCCGCGCAGGAGGCCGCCAACAAGGCCGGCGTGCGCTTGATCGTCCTGGCGCCGGAGCGCGAGACCGACGTCGAGAAGCAGATGCAGATCGTCGAAAACGTGATTTTAAAAAAAGTCGACGCGATTTTGCTGGCGCCCAGCGGGTCGAAAGAAATTGTCCCGGCCATCCGCAAGGCCAACGACGCCGGTATTCCCGTGCTGCTGGTGGACACGCGCGTCGACGAGGCCGCCTCCAAGTCCGCTGGCGCGCATGTGGAGACGTTCATCGGCTCGGACAATCTGCAGGGCGGCCGACTGGCGGGCGAGGCGATGGTGGCGGCCCTCAGCGGCAAGGGGCGGGTCATCGTCCTGGAGGGCATTACCGGTCACGAAACCACGGACGCGCGCAAGCAAGGGTTTGGCGAATCGGTGAAAAACGCGCCGGGCATGGAAATTGCGGCGTCACAGACCGCCAATTGTGAGCAGGAGAAGGCCTTCAACGTGACCCAGAACCTGTTGCAGGCCGATCCGAATATTCAGGGGATTTTCGCGTGCAACGACGTGATGGCCATGGGCGCGGTGCAGGCGCTCAAGGCAATGGGCCGCAAGGATATCCTGGTGGTGGGATTCGACGCGTCC
>VGFD01000184.1 GCA_016868975.1 Armatimonadota bacterium
CCGGGCGCGCTGGCGCGGCTGCAGCCGTCCGCGGCCGGCGCGGGGACCTGGACGTCCGACGTGCTCGACGCCGGCGGCGCCGCGAAGTGGGGGCAACTGCGCTGGATCGGCCGCGGGACGGTCACCGTGCAGACCCGCTCGGGCATCACGCCGGTCCCTGACGGGTCGTGGAGCGCGTGGTCCTCGGAGTACACCCGGCAGCAGGGCCAGACGGTGGCCAGTCCGCCCGGGCGCTTCCTGCAGGTGCGCGTGCGGATGGCGCCGCAGGGCGACATCCCCCCCCGGGTGGCGGCGGTGAACGTGTTCTTCCGAGGTGAGAAGCGCCTGCCCGCGGTGGCGTTCGACAAGCCACAAGGCGGCGAGCGCTGGGCCGGCAGCCAGAAGGTCACCTGGAAGGTGGCCGGCGCCTCGCCGGAATCCCTGCTCTACAAGCTTTCCTGCTCGGCTGACGGGGGCAAGACGTTCAAGGACGTGGCCGCCAACCTGCCGCCGACCCTCAAGGAGGTCGCGCTGGCCGCCGAAAAGGAAGCGGCGCCGCAGACTGAAGAGTACTCCTGGGACACGCGGAAGGTGCCGGACGGGGAGTACGTGCTGCGCATCGAGGTGCTCGACCGCACCGAGCCGTCCGCGCCGGTGCGGGCCAGCGCGACCTCCGGACCGTTTCTGGTGTCGAACGCGGCGCCCACGGTGTCGGTGCTGGGGCACGAGAAGTCCGGCGGGGAGGCCACCGTCATCCGCGGGCTGGCCAAGGCACGGCTGGCGTGGATCGTGTCGGTGACCTACCGCCAGGGGCCCAAGGGGGAGTGGATGGTGGCCGAGCCGGAGGACGGGATGTTCGACTCCGACCGCGAGACGTTCCGCATCGTGATCCGCACGGCGGGGGACGTCGAGGTGAAGGTGGTCGACGAGGCGGGCAACACGGCGACGACGACGGTGTCCCCCTGAGGTTTGCGCGACGCTAAGCCTCCTCCGAATCGTCCTCCAGGAGCGCCGCCGCGACGTGCTCGGCGGTGCCGGTTCCGATCACCCCGGTGCGCGCCGCGTCGTCCACCGCGGCGCGGGCCGCCAGGAGCAGCGCGCGGTTGAGCCGCTGGCGGCGGTCGCGCGCGAGGTCGGCGTGGGCATTTACGTGCTGTTGCAGCTCGGCGTCCAGGCGCTCCATGCGGGACGACAGCGCGTCGCGGGCCTCCCCGTAGAGGCCGGCCGGCACGTGGCCGTCGCTGTTCATGGCCTCCAGCCGCGATGCCTCGGCGCGCAGCGCGACGCGCATGCCGACCAGCCGGTCGTAGTCCGCCTCGTGGGCGTCGCGGCGCACGATGCCCAGGTGGTAGAGCAGCGGCTTCATGGTCAGGCCCTGGATGAGCAGGCTGAGCAGCACCACCCCGTAGGTGATGGCCAGCATCTCGTCGCGGGTCGGCACCCCCACGCCGGGCGGCGGCACCTGCATGCCCAGCGCCAGCGCGATGGGGATGGAGCCACGCACCCCGCCCCAGCCGATCACCGTCTGCCATCCCAGGGGAATCGGAGGATACTTGCGCGCCAGCAGCCATGAGAACCCGTACACCATCAGCATGCGGGCCCCCGAGAGCGCCACGAACACGACGACAATCGGACCCGCGTGGCGGAACAGATCGCTGCCGTTCACCGCGAGACCCATCAGCAAGAACAGCAGCGAGTTGGCAACAAAAGCCATGACTTCCCAGAACAGCGAGAGCGTCACGCGGGTCGACGGCGACATGGAGTAGCGCCGCGCGTAGTTGCCGATGATGAGGCCGGCCGCCACCACCGCAATGACGCCGGAGGCGTGCATGCGCGTCGCCAGGATGTACACGCCAAAGGCCAGCGCGACCGAGATGGTGACCTCGATGAGGTGGTCGTCCACGCGCTGCAGCAGGCGGTGCACCAGGTAGCCGACCAGGATGCCGGCCGCCAGCCCGCCCAGCGCCTCGCGCGTGAAGATGGCGATGGCTTCTCCGTGGCCGATGGGCTCGCCCAGCACGATGCGCGCCACCACAAGGTAGAACACGATGCCCACGCCGTCGTTGAAGCACGACTCGCCCTCGATGATGATGGACAGGCGGCGGGGAACCCCCAGCTCCTTCAACAGCGCCAGCACGCTCACCGGATCGGTGGGCGCCAGGATCGCTCCCAGGAGGAGCGCGACCGGCCAGGCGAAGCCCAGCAGGAAGTGGGCCGGAACGGCCACCGCCACGATCGAGAGGGCGGTTCCAGGCAGCGTCAGGGTGAGGACCTCGCGCCAGCGCTCGCGAAGCAGCGCCATGTCCATGGCCAGGGTGCCCTCGAACAGCAGCGGCGGCACAAACACGAAGAGGATGAGGTCGGTGGAGAGGGACAGCTCGAAAGCCTGCGCCCATCCCAGGACCAGCCCCACCACCACCAGCGCGATGGTGTAGGGGATGCGGAAGCGGCGGCTGAGCAGCGCGACGACGACGGCCACCAGCAGCAGCTCGGACAGCGTCTGGACGCTCTGAAACGTCGGCATGAGCGCTAGAACCACTCCAGGGCGACAAGCCGGTTGGAAACAATCAGCGTTCTCGACATAAGTCCTCCTGTCCACGTTCCTGCGTCGGGGACGGGCGCGCGGGAACCGAGACAGGCGACGATGACACGCCGGGTCAGCGGTGCGCGCGCGGGTCCATGTTCGCGGTGCTGGACCCGAGGTGCTTGCTGCGCCGTTGCAGCAAGCCGTAGTCGAGGTGCGTCTCCATGAGGCCCCTGGTTCTCCATGCGGGCGGCCGACCCTTTTCAACGGCCGGCTTCGCGGCCTGTTGCAGGGGCTTCGCTGGGCGTGGCGGGTAGTCCCCGGGGTGATCTTCATGTTTCTGGCATGCGCGGCGGCCATTGTGGTCGCCGGTGTCTTTCTGTCCGCGTGCGGCGACGAGGTGGCGGAGCGGTTCGGACTGGAGGGCCAGGCGCGCGAGAAGCGCGCGGTGGACGCGCTGGAGGAGGGCGCGTCGGTGGCCGAGGCGTCCTGGCTGGCGGTCACGCCGTCACAGGCCGCGGCTCAGGCGGAGGCGCCGGAGGCTGTCCCGGAATCGAGCGCCACGCAGGCCGCCGCGCGGCTCCAGGCACGCCCCCTGGCGGGGCTGTCCAAGGCCGCGCTGTTCGGGCGGATCGCGCTGTGCGGGCTGCTCATCCTCGGGGCCGGCCAGCCGCTGGTGAAGATCGCCGAGCAACTGGCCGAAGTGAGCGGCCTGGGGACCAGCTTCGTGGGGAGCGTGTTTCTGGCGGTGGTGGGGTCTCTCCCCGAGCTGGCGGTCTGCATCGGAGCGGTGCGCCTGGGGGCGTACGACTTCGCAGTAGTGTTGGAAGCTTGGAAATTCGATGGCGAAGTGGCAGTTGCCACGCCGGAAGGTTTCCAGCATCCACAGAAAGTGTTTTTCAAAGCGCCGCTCGACCGCGAGAATTACCTGCAGGTGTGCGTCAATCTGGGCGGGCTCGCGGCTTTCGCAGGACGCCGAGGCGGCATCGAGTCGGACGTTGGGAGTGCGCCAGTCGAGGTAGCTCCAATGATCGGAAAACGTCAGACAATCAATCTCGATCTCGCGCATGCGCGCCGCCATGACTTGCTTGCGCCACTCCCGCCGGGAGGCCCTCTCTTCGCGATCGTCCTCGACGACGTTGCAGCCTCGATAATCGGAAGCGGCCAGCGCGGGGCCGCCTTCTCCGCTCATGAATTCCCCGAGCATGTACTCGACAGGCTCGCCGGCCGGCAGGTCGGCGCCCATGGTGCGGCGCAGCATCTCCATCGCGACGTCATATTTCGCTGCGAGCAATGGCGAGGCGGTAAATTCGACCCAGCGCGCGGCCTGGGGCGCTTCCTCTTCGTCCGGGATGGCCAGGGGATATTCTCCGCCGGCTTGCGACTCCGCCGGCGCGGACTGCGCATCCAGCGCGCGCTTCCAGATCTGGAGACCCTCCTTCAGTTGCGAGACGGTCAGCCCTTCGGCGACCTTCGCCCAGTCCGCGTCGTCGATGAGCTCGAGGTAGCGGAGCATCTCGCGCACCTGGCTGAAATTCAGGCGGCCCTCCTGGTATGCGCGATCGATGCAGGGAAATCCGGGCATGCGCTTCTCGATGGCCGCGAGCTCGCGGGCGTGCCGCCCGCTGATGCCGAGCCGCTGTCTGGCGTAGGCGTTCAGCGTGGAATATCCGAGCGCTTGAAACCCGTTGACCTCCGCCATCAAGGCCAGACCCTTGCCGATCGCACGCTGCACGAGCGCGCTGCCACGGGCCAGAACCCGCAGGCGGCGGTCAAGTGTCATGGCAACCTCTAGCTCGAATCTGCGGGTCATTCTTCGTCTGTAGCGCACACCTCATTATACCGTATTTGCCTGTACACGTGCAAATCGACGACACCAATAAATCCGCACAAATGACGCCGTTACAGCGTCGCTCAGAAAGTGGTCTTCATTGCGTCAGAATGGGGCTGAGCGACTTCGAAGTCGTCTTGCGTCCGTCCAGGCGAAGGAGCAGGGCGTCTACCCCGATTCCCCGCCATCGTTTCCGCCACGGTTCACTCGATGGGTAAAAATTGGCTCATCAAAAATATTTTCTCGCTCAACCGCTCTACGGTACCCTGGCCCGGCCCAGACCCGACCACATTTGCCGGTGGGAGCCTGAAGTTCGGAGCACATTTGCCCGCGGTCGCCGTCAGCCCGTCGCACGCGGAATGCCAGGCACGGGGGGAGCGCTCGTCAAGCCCGGAGACCCCAAAACGGCACCGGCTTGACGAGCGCGGAGGGACCCGTGCCAGGCTGGAGCGAGCGACGGGCAGAGGCGACCGCGGGCAAATGTGCGTTTTTGTCAATGACGCCCCGGAAAAACGTGTAGTCGATGCCGCGCACTCTTGGAAAGAACACCATGACCGAAAACAGCGCAAGCGCGTGCACCATGAGCGCGAGAAACAGCATGGCCAGCAGTGCGTGAATCCGATCTCGCGGTAACGAAGCCAAACATAGCATGTCGTCCCACAACCGACAACCTTCCTTAAATGCATTCATGGAAACCTTCGCAAACCGCGCCATGACGGCTGCCGTCGAAAGTGCCTTCCGTAAATGAATTTCCGGAAAGCCTCAGTCCGCGTCCCGCGGCGTCAGGGGATGACTTGCTCGGTACGCCTCCTGTATGCGTCGCAGCGACGTGTGCACGTAGATGGCGGTCGTTACCAGCCAGTCGTGGCCCAGCAGGGCCTTCAAGGATACGAGATCCATGCCGTTCTCGTAGCAGTGCGTGCCGAACGCATGGCGCAGGGCATGCGGCGAGAGGCTGCGGTTCATCGCCTCATACTTTGCCACCAGGCCGGTCTTCTCTCCGTATTTGCGCATGATCGCCCAGATGGTGCCGTTGTCCGAAATTCCGAAGAGCCGCTCGTCAGGTTTTTTATTCTCCGACCGCACCCACTCAAGCAGCAGATGCATGGTTTCCTCATCCACCAGCACGTAGCGATCCTTGTCCAGCTTGCCGCTGCGGATGAAAATGGCGGATTCATCCGGCTTGACGTCGCAAACGTAAATGTCGGTCACTTCCTTGGCCCGCACCCCGCTCGCGTACAACACCCGCAGGATCAGGTAATCACGCTGTGACTCCGCTTGCGCCGCGGACAAAATGACGCGCACCTCCTCCCGGGTGGGCACCGCGGGCAGCATTTTCACCCTGACGAACTCCGCGCCACCCAGCTCGTCCGCCATCTCCTGGCGGAATTCTTCCAGCGCCTCCTCAATCTCGCGCGAGCCCGGCGGCGCGATGCCATCCAGCCAATCGCTCATCCCCGCCCTCCGAACAGCACCCGATTGTCCCCGTCCCGCTTCGTCACGTGCGTCGCGTCGAAATGCTCCAGCAGCGGAATCACGTACTTGCGGCTGGTGCCCAGCACGTCGCGCGCCTGGGCCGGCGTGATGGCGCCGTTGCGGCGGATGAACTCCACGACCCGGCGCCGCGCCTCGTCGAGCGTGCCGGTCAAGAACCAGATGTCCTTGCTGATGAACGTCACCTCGCCGGAATCCACCAGATACTCCGACAGCACCCGCCACATGCGGTTGTCCAGCCCGTGGCCAACTTTGAGGTCGTCCCAGCCGGGCGGGGTGAACTCGTTCTTGCGCACCTCCGCCAGCACCCGGTCGCGCACATTCTCCTGATCCGCCTGCAAGCGCGGAACGTGGCCCGCCGACGAGAGCAATCCGCGCTCGCTCTTGAGGACGCCGCGCTCCACCATCCCCGTCAAAATCTCCTGGGTGGACTTGCTCGGGCGCTCCACCAGCAACTTCGCCACCTCGTCGGGCTTCCAGCCGGACTTCCAGGGCGCCTTCTCCTCCAGGCTGGCGAACAGCGCGCGCACCCTGGCCTCCATTTCCCCAAACGACGACGCCAACAGCACCAACCGCCCTTCCGACAGGGTGACCACCTCGCCGCGGTCCTCCAGATCCTCCAGCATGGCCTCCGCCGTGGGACGGTCCACCTTCAAGACGTCCCCCACTTCGGCCACCGTGCGCGGCTTGTGCGCGTCCTGCAGCAGGAACGCGCGCACCAGGTTGTCGGCCTGCCCCTCGCCCTTCTGGCGGAGGATCTCCAGCACGCGGTCGTCCTTGCGGTGGTGCGACTCCGCGGCGACTTCCAGGAAAGTGCCGCCGCCCACCGTGTACTCCGCGGTGGAGTTGCGCACCACGAAACGATCCCCGCGGCGCGCCACGACCGGCGCCTCCAGCACGAACTGGACCAGTCCCTCGCCGCCCGCCTCGATCTGGTCGGCTTCCAGGAGGACCACCTTGCCCAGCGCCTCCTCGGTGCCCATGTACAGGCGGATGCGACTGCGGTTGCGCAACGGATGCGGGGCCTTGTCGAGCACCTCGACCCGCGCGTCCAGGCGCTTGCTGGGCGTCAGCGCGGCGGCCGGTGACAGCACCTGCCCGCGGCGCACGCGCTCGGCATCCACCCCGCCCAGGTTCACCGCCACGCGCTGTCCGGCCCGCGCGGCGTCGACCTGCCGGCCATGCACCTGCACGCCGCGCACCCTGGCCTCCAGGCCCTCGGGCTGGACGCGAATCGCGTCCCCTTTCGCGAGGCGGCCGCTCCACAGGCTTCCAGTGATGACCGTGCCAAACCCCGTCTTGATGAACACCCGATCAATCGGAAGATAGCAGGGACCCGTCGAAGGCCGCGGCGGCACCCGATCCAGCACGCCGTCCAGCGCTGCCACCAGGTCCTTCAGGCCGGCCCCGGTGGTTCCCGAGACGGGCACGATGGGCGCGCCTTCGAGGAACGTCCCCTTCAGGTAGTCGGTGATCTCCTCGCGGGCCAGCTCAAGGAAGTCGGGGTCCACCAGATCGCTCTTGGTGAGCGCCACCACGCCCGCCTTGATGCCAAGCTGGGAGAGGATCTCCATGTGCTCGCGGGTCTGCGGCATCACCGACTCGACCGCGTCGATGACCAGCATCACCACGTCGAAGCCGCCCACGCCGGCCAGCATGTTCTTGAGGAAGCGCTCGTGCCCGGGGACGTCCACGATGCCGGCCACCCTGCCCGAGGGGAGCGTCAGGTGCGCGAACCCCAGGTCGATGGACAGCCCGCGCGCCTTCTCTTCGGGCAGGCGGTCGGTCTCGATGCCGGTCAGCGCGCGGATGAGCGTGGTCTTGCCGTGGTCGACGTGCCCGGCAGTGCCCAGGATGTAGGTGGCCGCTTCTTTCATCGGGCGGCGATTCCATGGAGCCTGGGCGCGCGCCTGCAAGCCTCGTCGGGTCATCG
This sequence comes from Armatimonadota bacterium, assembly GCA_016868975.1. Taxonomy (GTDB): domain Bacteria; phylum Vulcanimicrobiota; class Xenobia; order RGZZ01; family RGZZ01; genus VGFD01. The sequence continues at coordinate 7,762 of VGFD01000184.1, forward strand.
TGGTCGCCCTTGTCCCCGCGCTCGCACGACCGTAAGGCCATCATTCCGCGCTCCCGCACTCGGGCCGGATGTGCTACAATCTCGGCGTGACGCGCGCGCGGCGTGGATTTGGGGCCGTATGCGGGATTCTTCGGGGGACAGGTGTCGCTGAAGCGCACGTCCGTCACGGTATTTTAGGGCCAGGGTCGTTGCTCGACGAATGGAGGCGGCGGCCACAGTCGCGAAAGGACTTTCACGCGTACCACGAAGACTCCATACACTGTAAGCGAGGAGCAACCAGAAGGTCTTCGATACGACCTGGGGCACCAGGGAGACGTGGACCGGACGCAGATTGCGGCGGGTCTGGCCAAGACTCCGACCGAGAGATTACACCTGCACGAAGGATGGCGCGGCGTACTGAAAAGGAGCGCTATCGTGCAGGGATTCTTCGAACAAATGGTGGAGCGCCTCGCGGGCGGCCGGGTGGAGTACGTCGTGGTCGGCATGATGAGCGGGGTACTGCAAGGCGCAAGCCTGGTGACCCGCGACCTCGACATCTGTTACCGCCGCACCCCTGAGAACCTGGCGCGCCTCGCCTCGGCTTTGCGCGATTTGAAGCCGCATCCGCGCGGGTTTCCAGCCAACGCGCCGTTCGTGTTCGACGAGCGGACGCTGCGCATCGGGTGCAATTTCACGCTTGCAATCGGCGATGAGCACCTCGATCTGCTCGGCGAGATGTCCGCCATCGGTGGCTACGACGACATCGTCGGCGACGCGATCACGGTCGAAATCGCCGGCCTGCAGGTCCGGTTGCTGTCCCTTCGCCACTTGATCGCTTCCAAGCGCGCCGCCGCGCGCCCCAAGGACCCGGCGGCTCTGCCGGTCCTGGAGGCCTTGCTGGAAATGCAGGGACCGCGGTGAAAATCCTTCCCTCGTCCAGGTGATTCACGTACCGCGTCAACGCGGCGGATGGGATCAACCCGGCAACAGTCGCCGGCAATGCTCCGCACGCTGCACGATTCGTTCCGCGAGTCGGTCGACCACCGGATGCGCCAATCCCTGTCCGAGAGCCCCTTCGCGCACCGGTGGCACCTGGTCGGCCAACCTCGTTGCCATCTTGGCCACGCGACCTACCGTCACGTCGGGATCAAGCCGCAGGTCCTGCGCCAGGGTGACCCACTGGCGCAGGCCGATGTCTCCGAGCCGATATTCCTTGCCGATTTTCATGGCGAGCTTGAGGCGCTGGAAATCCAGATCATCGTAGGGCAGAGCGCTGGCCACGTCATAGAGCGGCGCCAGGCGGACGCGTCCGGGGCCGTGCAACAGCGCGTAATTTTTCGCGTGGGCGTCGGTGCCGGCGATCAGCCAGTTGAAAGCGAGGGCGTCGACGAACGTGGCCACGTCCTCCGCCGGAGTGCTGGAACAGGTGCGTAGAAGCGCGACGATCTGCTTCGGGCCCGGCCCGCCATGGTTTTGATATTTGCGCGTGGGAGGCAGGCCGAGGGCCTGGCACGCGTCCTCCTGGTGCAGGCGCAGGATGGTTTGAGCTCCTTGCGTGATGAATCGGTCGAAGCGCTCGATGACGACGGCCACTTCGTCCTCGAACCAGCGTATCTCGGCGCTCGCGGTCGGTAACCCCACGGCGCGCGCCAGGGTAAGGCAGAAATGCTCATTCTGCACGTGGCCGTCGAACTCGCCCGTCGGCGGCTTGAGGATGTGCGTCGTCGGGACCCGACCCGACGGCAATCCCCAGCGGCCGTCCCGGTACAGAAGCGCGGTTTTGGGCTGGGCGCCGGCCAGGCTGAACTGTCCTACGTCGCG
>VGFD01000185.1 GCA_016868975.1 Armatimonadota bacterium
GCCGCAAACGCCGCCGCCGATGCCCTTGCCGCGCGGCGCGCCGCAGCAGTTCACCGCGGCGCCGGTTGCGCCCGGACACGTGGTGGCCCAGCCCGGCGGGCTTCCCTCGTGGTTTTTGTCCGATGGGCTGACCGCGCTGCGCAATTCCCAGCCCCGCGAGGCCGGCGTCTATTACCAGGCCATGGTGAACAGCCAGCCGGAGCGCGCCGAGGGGTGGCTCGGGCTGGGCGCCGCCATGCTGGGACTGGGCGATCAGCGGAAAGCCTCCGAGCTGCTGCTCAAGGGACAAGAAATCGAAAAAGATTTTCCGCTCGGCGCGCTGGTCGCGGAGGCGAAACCCGGCGATCCACAGGCCCTCTACCATTTTGCCGGGGTCATGCTGGGACAGGGAACGAAGGCCGCCAGCCTCGCGGCGATGCTGATTCTCGACGAGTGCATGGCCTCGCCGCTGACGCCGGAGCCGCTCTACTTGAAGGCCGACCTGCTGCGCCGCAAGGCCCGCGAGCAACTGGAGATATGGGAAGCGCGCGCCAACCCGGCCATGATGTCGATGAAGCGCAACGCGCTGCGCCAGCGGATTTTTGGGAACGCCGTCCGGATATTGAGCGTGCTGGCGGTGGTGATAATCGGCGTCCTGGTGTACCAGTATTTCAGCAACCGCTTCAAGTCCGAGGCGCTGGTGCGGCTGGGAACCGACGAGTACATCGAGGCCTACCGGCTCGCCACCCTGGGCGTCACCAAGCGGCAGAGCAGGGCGGGGACCAGCGACCCGCTGATCATCCTGGCGCGCGCCTATGAGAAGTTTACCGTGGCGGCGCAATTGTCGCCCGCTGAATTTGATCCTCAGTATATGCGCTACAAATCCCTGGAATTCATGTTGGGGTTCGGCCGCCGCTATCGGCCGATTTCGGGCGCGCCGAAGACAGTGCAGGACGTCCAGACGCAGATGGATGCATCGGGAAAGGTGCTCAACCGGATGGATCCGGCGAAGGAGAAACGCAAGAAAAAGGACGCGGACTTGCAGACGCTGATGCAGCGAGGCTAGCGCCGGAAAGGTTTACAAAAGGCTCGAGGCCGCTTTACAAATGAAAAATGCGGCGTTACTTAATCCCACTCCCCGTCGGCGTACACCCGCAGCACCTTATACGTCGTGTCGCGCTGGGCCGGCACGTAGCCGGCGCCGCGGATCAGGCTGAGCACTCCGTTGACCGTCGTGCTGAAATCCACGCCGGTGGAAAAGATCACCTTTTCGCCCACCAGCACGCCGCCCAGGTCGTTGGCGCCGAACTTGAGCGCCATCTGCGCCAGTTTACGCCCCTCGGTGAGCCAGCCGCAGTGCAGGTGGCGGACATTGTCCAGGAACAAGCGGGCCACCGCCATGGTGCGCAGATAATCCACCCCGCCCGGGGTGTCCGAGGTTTCCATCACCGAGTTGTACGGCGTGAACGACCAGGGAATGAACGCGCGGAATCCGCCGCTCCGATCCTGCAAGGCGCGCACCCGAGCGAGGTGCTCCAGGCGCTCGTCGAGCGTTTCGCCCAGGCCAAACACCATGGTCTGCGTGCTCTCCATGCCGATGGCGTGCGCGGTCTCGTGGATCTCGAACCAGCGGTCCGACATGATTTTCTTCGGGCTGATGTCCTTGCGGACGCGGTCCACCAGGATCTCCGCGCCGCCCCCCGGAAGTGAAGCCAGGCCGGCCGCGCGCAGCCGCTCCAGCGTCTCGCGGATGCTGATCTTGGAGATTTTCGCGATGTGATCTATTTCCGGCGCCGACAGGGAATGCAGGGTGATCTCGTGGCGCGATTTTATGGCGCGGAACAGATCCTCGTAATAGTCTATTTTCAGGGTGGGATGATGGCCGCCCTGGATGAGCACCTGGGTTCCTCCCAGGGCTACCGTGTCGCCGATTTTCTCGAGAATTTCCTCGAGCGGCAGGTGATACGCTTCCGGATCCTTCGGGCGGCGGTAGAACGCGCAGAATTTGCAGTCGGTGACGCAAACGTTGGTGTAGTTGAGGATGCGGTCCTTGATGAAGGTGACGACGTTTTCCGGATGGCGCCGCTGACGGACGAGGTTGGCGAGGCGGCCCAGCAGCAGCAAGTCGAGATCGTACAGGGCGCGGCCTTCGGCCACGGTGAGGCGCTCGCCGCTCTCGACCTTGCGCACGATGGTTTCCTGGAGGGTAGGCAGGACGACGTCAAGCATTGTACGCCGGCTCCATCTCGAGGAAGCGCAGCGCCTTGCACGGCGCGCACAGGCCCCGGGCCGCGGCCCGCTCGTAGAAGGCCAGCAGGCCGCGCACCGCGTCTGCCGGGAGATCGAAAGAGAGGCCCGCGTAATACTCCCTCAAAGTCGCCTCGTCGAGCCCGGTGCGGCGCTCGGCGTCGTGGAGCAGGCCGTCCGGCAGGCGCAGTCCCTGCTCCCGCGCGGTCACCAGGGCGCGCTGCACGCTGCGCAAGCCCTCGCGATTGGCCTCGGTCACCCGGGCTGCCCACAGCGCGAACACCATGGGCAGGCCGCTGGCATCCTTCCACATCGCTCCCAGATCATATTCGTACAGCGCGTTGCCATGCGTCGCTCGGTAATGCAAGGCCTCGTCGCCGATGAGCAGCAGCGCGGGAAAATCCCCGGCTTCAAACTCCTCGACGGTGGCGCGCGCCTGGTAGACCGCGTGCACGCCGGAGAAATCCTCCAGCAGCACCTGCAGGAGCACCGAAGAAGTCGCCGTCGCGGCGCACGCGCCGATGACCTCGCCGTTGAGCTCGTTCAACGGGAGCCAGGAAAACAGGACCACGCTCTTGGTGTTTCCGTGGCTGGAAATCGATAAGTCCGGGAGCACCACGTATTCGTCCTGGTGACGCGCGTATTCGATGGAGGAGATCAGGCTGGCGTCGATGGCACCCTCGGCCAGCATCGCGTTGAGCGCGCTGGGCTCTCCATAGATCAATTCAGGGGTCGGCGGAGCCTCCCTACCTCTTCCCTCCGGGGGATTCCCCGGTCGACCGTCCCTGGCGGGACTCAACCGCGGCGCGCCCGGCTGCTCGGCGCGCAGCACCTCCGGCAGCGCGTGCGTGATGGGCAGCACGTTGATGTAGTTCAAACAGCCGAGATTCATGGGGTCTCCTTCGATAATGGGCGCCAGGCCCCATCGACGCGGCGGGCTTGACGGTTGTTGGCCGCGGCGAGGCGCAGAATTTCCTCTTCCGAAAGGGAGAGGAACGTGGCGGGATGGGAAAATTGCTTCACGTGCGGATCGAGCGGGACCCAGCCCAGGTCGTCCGCGCCAAAGGAGAGCGCGACCTGGCCCATTTTCAGGCCCAGGGCGGTCCACGGCACGCGCACGTGGGGAATATTGTCCAGGATGAGGCGCGCCGCGGCCACCATGCGGATGTCCTCGTAGCCGCCGGCGGAGCGGGCCAGGTGGGAGCCGGTTTCGATTTCCTCGGGCACGGCGGCAAACACGGAGAAACCCGCGGATCGCGCCTGGAACGCGCGCAGCTCCAGTAATTGATCGAGGAGACCTTCGATGGACGGTCCGTAGCGGATGGTGGCCGTCGAAACCAGACCGGCACGGTGGGCGGCCTCGTGGATCGACAGGGCGTCGGGCACATCGGAGCGGGCGACTTTCCTGCCCGCGTCGGTAAACATCTCCTCGTCGCTGCCCAGCAAGGCGTCCAGGCCGGCGGCTTGCAGGCGCTTGAGCACCTCGGGGGGATCCCCCAGTCGGGCGACATGCGCGGGCGCCAAACCCGCGATCCAGGCGTCCGCGCGGCGCTCGCGCAGGGCGCGCAGGCGCTGCTCGCAATCCTCAAGGGAGAGTGGGTCGCCGATAAGGTGCACCTCGGCGGCGTCCTCGGCGAGGGCGGCACAAACCGGACAGCCCTCCGAGCAGGTCGGCGACAGCGGCAGGCGCAGCGGGCTGGAATAATGGGCCGCGCGTCCCCACTTGCGCAGCGCCACCTGCTCGGCCAGGGCGCCCACGGCCAGCACGTCGGGGTGCGACAGCACCGTCCGCGCGAGGTCCGGGTCGAGGGGGCGGCCCTGCTCCAGGCGCGCGCGAACGGTCTCCAATTCGGCGGGCAGCGCGAGGGTCAGCATCCCGGGGAAAAACTCCTCAGTGCGTAGTCGAGCCAGGTGAACGCAAGCAGCGTAACGCTCACCCAGCCGTTCATGGTGAAGAACGCCTGGTCCATCTTCGAGAGGTCGTCGGGCGCCACCAGCGTGTGCTCGTACCAGAGCAGCGCGCCCGCCACGCCGACCCCCGTGAAGTACCATCCGCCCAGGTCCAGCGCAAGGCCGGTGCCCACCAGCAGCCCGAACGACGCGACGTGAAACACCCTTGCAAGGCCCAGCGCCGCGGGGACGCCGAACTTCTGGGGAATCGAGTGAAGCCCTTCCCGCCGGTCAAAATCCACGTCAAGGCAGCCGTACAGCACGTCGAAGCCGGCCACCCAGAAGAGCACCGCCAGGGCCAGGAGGACCGGCGGAAGGTCGAGGGTGCCGCGCACGCCGATCCAGCCGCCGGCCGGCGCGCAGGCCAGGACGAGGCCGATGCCCAGGTGGGCCATCCAGGTGACGCGCTTGAGGTAGGAGTATGCCCCGAGCAGTCCGACCGCAAGCGGGGAGAGCGCCAGCGCGAGGGAATTCAAGCGGGCCGCGGCGGTCACCAGCAACACCAGGGAGGCCGCCACGATGGCCCACGCGGCGGGCACCGAAACGCGGCCGGCCGGAATTGCGCGGTCCCGCGTGCGCGGGTTGCGGGCGTCAAGGTGGCGATCCACGAGGCGGTTGAGCCCCATTCCGGCCGTGCGCGCGCCCACCATGGCGGCCGCGATCCACACCATCTGGTGCGCCGTGGGACGTCCGTCGGCGGCCATCAGGCAGCCCACGTACGCGAAAGGCAGCGCGAAAATCGTGTGCTCGAATTTCACCAGGTCGCCCAGGAGCCGCAGGCCGCGCAGAATCACAGTCCGTACTCCGTCCAGCGGGCGCTGACCAGGTCATGGATTTCCTTCGACATGCGCGCCTCCGGCGGCCAGGCGCGCGGCATGCCTTCCTCGGGGCCCTTGCGGGTGACGTCGACGCCCATTTTCCCGCCCACCAGCGGATAGGGGGACGCGTGATCGAGGGCGTCCACCGGGCCCTCCACCACGACCACGTCGCGGCGCCAGTCGACGTTGGAGAGCACCTTCCAGGCCACTTCGCTGCAATTTTGCACGTTCACGTCGTGATCGACCACCACCAGCAGCTTGGTGAACATCATCTGGCCCAGGCCCCAGAGCGCGTGCATCACTTTTTTTGCATGGCCCGGGTAGCGCTTGCGGATGGATATCAAGCAGCAGTTGTGAAAAACGCCCTCGGCGGGAAAATTGAAATCAACGATTTCCGGCATCTGCAGGCGGAGCAGCGGGAGAAATATCCGCTCGGTGGCTTTGCCCAGCCAGTAGTCCTCCATGGGCGGCGGACCGACCAGGGTGGTGTTGTAGATCGCGTCCCGGCGGCGGGTGATGCACTCCAGGTGGAACACCGGGTAGGGCTCGGGCGCGGAATAATATCCGTTGTGGTCGCCGAAGGGGCCTTCCACGCGGCGCTCGTCGGGATCGACCCAGCCCTCCAGCACGATCTCCGCGCGGGCCGGGACTTCCAGGTCGTTGGTGACGCACTTTACCAATTCGACCGGACTCTCGCGCAGAAATCCCGCGAACAGCACTTCGTGGATGCCGTCCGGCAGCGGCGCGGTGGCCGAATAGATCATGGCCGGGTCGGCGCCGATCACCACCGAGACCGGCATTTTGCGATCCCCGCGCTCGGAGTACGCGCGCTCGTGGGTGCGGCCGTGCTTGTGGATCTGCCAGTGCATGCCAGAAGTGCGCTCGTCGTATATCTGGATGCGATACATGCCGACGTTGTCTTTGTTCTTTATCGGATCGCGGGTGAACACCAGACCCATGGTGACGTAGCGTCCGCCGTCGTCGGGCCAGCACTGGTTGACCGGCAGGCTGTCGAAAGACGGGTTGTCTTTCTCAACGACTTCCTGGCAGGGGCCGGACTTGACGCGCTTGGGGAGGAACGATCCCACCCTGGCAAGCAGCGGCAGGGTGGCCAGCTTGTCAAAAAACGAGGTGGGCCGGGGAATTTCCAGCAGCTTTTCGAGCCGCTCGGCGATTTCATCGAGGCGCTGCACGCCGAGCGCCATGGCCATGCGCTCCTCGCTGCCGAAGAGGTTGATGGCGACCGGCATTTTGTGGCCCTTCACGTTCTCGAAAAGAAGCGCGGGGCCGCCGGACTTGACGACGCGATCGTTGATCTCGCTGATTTCGAGGATGGGGTCGACCGGGGCGGTGACTCGCTTGAGGAGCGCGCGCTTCTCCAGGGCGTGGATGAACTCGCGCAGGTCTTGAAAGGCCAAGGATGATCTCCTCTTGGGCGGGCGCCTCGAACGCCACGCCTCCCGACAGGTTGTGAAAAATTTCTCAGGTTCGAGTTAGGCGCGCCGGGAGCCAAATCCTTTAGCAGGGCTGAAGACGACGGTGCGGAGGACTGAGGCCATGGCACGCTGGCAGGACGTCGTCGACTCGGCACCCGAGTTCGCCGCGAAGGTGCAGACCCTTTTTGAAGCTGGCCGCCACAAGACGCTGGCCACGCTGCGCAAGGACGGCTCGCCGCGGATCAGCGGCATCGAGTGCCAGTTCAAGGACGGCGACCTGTGGATCGGCTCTGGGAAGTCCAACCGCAAGGCCGCGGACCTGCGGCGCGATCCCCGACTGGCCCTTCACGGGCCCTGCCCGGACCCGCCGGATGACCCGCTGGCCTGGCCCGGCGACGCAAAGATGAGCGGCCGCGCGGTGCTGGTGGAGAAACCCCGCGCGGCCGATGAGCCGGAGGCCGACCATTTCCGCATCGACATTTCGGAGGTCGTCCTGACGCGGGTCGGAGGGATGGACCACCTGGTGGTGGCGCTGTGGAGGCCGCTGGCGGGGCTCGAGGAAACGAAGGTTTACAATTAGGGCGAAGTTCCCAGCGGGGAGGATCGAGACTCGTCGTGGAGCGGACCGATATCTGGCCTTACCACGCGCTGCATGGATAACCGCGCATTGCACGGTAACAATACCACGCAATGCGCGGTTACCCGTATTTTGAGGGTCTATCCTCTGTCGGCTGTGGCTATCAGGGCCTCGTCGAGGGCTTCCAGGGCCGCCGGCCAGTTGTCCATGTGGCCCTGGCAGTGCTTCTCATCTGAGAATCCGGAGTGGGTCAAGCGCACCAGCGTGCCCTTTTCATTGGGCGTCAGCTCCACGCGAAGCACGGCTTCGTCGCCGGCCGTGCCAGGAGGGCCGGTCAGCCAGGTCGTCACGACGAGCCGGTTTTTCTCCAGCTCAAGGAAACGCCCGTAGTGGGCGTGCCTGCCCCAGTCGTGGCGGTTGTAGAAAAACCAGGGGCGGTCTACTTCGGGGGTCATGATCAGCTCGCCGGGCTGGGCGAACCACAGGTCGAATTTCTCCGTCCAGCCTGCGTAGACGGCATCCGCGGGGGCCGCCATCTGGTGTTCCAGCGTCTTATGGTGCGGGCGGTCGGAGAGGTCGGGAGCGTACTTTGTCGTCATGGCGTGGTATCTTCCCTCAACTTGCTGCGTGGTATTTTTCCCAATCTTTGCTGCGCTTGGTATTCCCTCTACTTGCTGCGAGTGAATTTCCCCACTGCGCGAAGGTCCTTCACCAGCGCGCGCCGGTCAGCGCCGCGGCCAGCGTCTCGGGCGCCGCGTTGCCGCCGCTGAGGACCGCGCACACCTGACCGCCCGTCGGGATGAGCCCGCTCGTGACGGCCGCCGCGGCGAGGGCGCCGGTCGGTTCCACCACAAGCTTCGCGTGCATCGCGAGGGCGGCCATCGCATCCAGCAGCGCCGCATCGGAGACGGTGAAAATATCGTCCACGTGCCGGCGGATGATCTCGAACGGCAGCGTTCCGATGTGGATGGTGCGCGCCCCGTCGGCGATGGTGGCCGGCGGATCGATCTCCACAATGCGGCCCTCGCGGAAGGAGCGCTGGCCGTCGTTGCCGGCCTCCGGCTCGACGCCGTAGACGCGGGCGCGCGGACACAGCGACTTCACCGCGAGCGCCACGCCGGACAGAAGTCCGCCACCGCCCAGGGGGACCACGACCGCGTCCACTTCGGGAAGATCCTCCGCGATCTCCAGACCCACCGTCCCCTGCCCTGCCACGATGAGCCGATCATCAAAGGGCGGGACCAGCGTGGCGCGCTGCTCCTCGGCGATGCGGGCGGCCACGTCGGCGCGCGTGGAGACGGTGACGCCCTCGGTGACCACCCGCGCGCCGTATCCTTCGGTGGCGCGCACCTTGTGGGCCAGCGCGTCGGCGGGCATCACGATGGTGGCGGGGATGCCCAGCATGCGGGCGGCCAGCGCCACGCCCTGCGCGTGATTACCGGAGGAGAAGGCGACCACGCCTCGCGCGCGATCGGTTTCGGGGATGGAGAGAATCTTGTTGAGCGCGCCGCGCAACTTGAACGCGCCGGCCTGCTGGAGGTTTTCCGGCTTGAGCCAGACGCTGAGCGGCTCGCAGCGCAGCAACGGGGTGCGGGTCACCCGGCCGCGCAGGGCGTCGGCGGCGGCGTGGACATCCTGAAGGGTCAGCATGCCATGAGTTGCGGCGGCGCGTCCGCCAGGACCTGTCCGGACGTCCGGACGGAAACATCTTGTCAACATCTGGGGACATCTGCTAGACTCTTGGCGCCAAACTCTCTGGGGAGGAATTGCGATGCGCATCGATCCATCGATCAACCAGGCGCCTTTGAGCGGAGTGCGGCCCCCACTGCCACCCCTGGTGCGCGAGCGGGTGGCCGACAGCGGCGCGGAGGTTCGTCCCGCGGAGAGTTTCGTCGCCACGCAGGCGACCGCGGCGTCAGCCGTCCCCGAGCACGCGCCTCCCGCGAACAACGGTGTAGTCGAGCAGGTCGCGACTTCCCTGGTGCCGGGCGGGCCGGCCTTTCAGCCGCTGGGGCAGATGAAGTCTGGACCGCTTGAGCCGGAGACGCGGACCCTGGATTTTCCCGCGGGGGGATCGCCGGACGCCATCATGCACGAGACGGGGCACCTAACGACGGATGCCGCGCGCCCCGTGATGGGCGGCATGCTGGGCGCGCTGCTCGGCTCATACACTGACACCGCCGACCTGGAAGCCGCGCTGGATAAAATGCGGCTCGCCGGAGACGCGATGCAGCGCCTGCAAACCCTGGAGAGCGGCTACACCGCGGCCCACATGCAGCGGGCCGGTGCCCTGGCCGGGCAGCTCGCGGACGCGGCGGCCGGAAGCGCGCGCGAAGTATCGATCAACGAGCGGTTCGCGCTTGCCCATGCCTCGATGATCTACGACGTCGGCAAGCTGGAAGTCGACGAGGCGCTCCTCACCAAACCCGGCAAGCTGACCGACGAGGAGCGGCTGGCGGTGAACAAGCAGGTGGAGCCGTCCGAGGAGCTGCTGGGCCTGTTCAATCCGTCGGCCG
>VGFD01000186.1 GCA_016868975.1 Armatimonadota bacterium
TGTTTCTCTTCTTGAACATCATCGAGGAATTCGCCCGCATCATCTCGCTGACCATCCGCCTGTTCGGGAATATTTTCGGCGAGCACCAGGTGAAAGCCGGCCTGCTCCTCGCGATGGGCGCCTTCGCCGGCCTGGCCGTCGGGGGCATCAAGGCGGCCGCCGCCGGCGCCGTGCTGGGCGGCGGGCTGCTGTCCGTGCTCCTCTGGGCCAGCAGTGTTTTCGTGACGCTGCTGGGGGCGCTGGCCGGGTTTATCCAGGCCTTTATCTTCATGGTGCTGTCGCTCAGCTATATCGCGCACGCGGTGGCGGACGAGCACTAGCCCACGAACGTCGTTCAAAGCATCTGGCGGGCAACCGCCGGAAAAAAATTCCCTGGAGAATCTGGGGAACCCAAATCTAGGAGGATAGCAACATGACCGTCGGAATGTTCGCCGCGCTTGCGGCCGGGATTGCAATCGGACTTGGCACGATCGGGACCGGTATCGGCCAGGGCATCGCCATCTCTCACGCCATGGACGCCATGGGCCGCAACCCCGAAGCGTCGGGCACCGTCCGCACCTCGCTGCTCATCGGTCTCGCCTTTGTCGAGTCGCTCTGTATTTACGCACTCGTGATCGCGTTCATGCTGATGGGCAAAGTCCAATAAATAGCACAGCCGGCAAGAGGGGTTTTCCATCATGGAAATGTCATTCAACGTCCCCACGCTGGTCATCCAGATCGCGAATTTCCTGATTCTCTGGATCGCGCTCGACATGGTGCTGTACAAGCCGATGCTCGGAGCGATTGCGGAAAGACAGGAAAAGATCAAGAAGGCCATCGATGAGGCGGAAGCGGTCAACCGCGAAGCGCTCTCCCTCAAGGAGCAGTACGACGCGAAGCTGAAGGAGGCACGCCAGGAGGCGGCCTCCATCGTGAACGCGGCTGCGGTCGAGGGGCAGGCACTGAAGAGCCAGCTCGTGGCCGAGGGCAACGAGGACAAGCAGCGGATCATCGAAAAGGGACACTCGGAGGTCTCTCGCGAGCGCCAGGAAGCGCTCAGCGAGGTGAAGGGCCGGGTGGTCAACCTGTCGGTGGACCTCGCTAGCCAGCTCTTCAAGGACGCGCTGGGACCCGATCAACACCGCGCGCTGGTGTCTGAATTCGCTCGAAAGGCGAGCCAGATCCATGCGGGATGAGAGCGTCGCCACGCGCTACGCCGAGGCCCTGTTCTCCCTGGCGCAGGAGCGGAACACGGTCGACGCGGTGCAGAAGGAGCTTGACCAGGTCGGGCACGCGCTGAAGTCGCAGCCCGCCCTGAGTCGGGCGCTCAACCTGCCCAACGTGCCCGACCCCGTGAAGCACGACATCGTGACGCGGGTGTTCGGGCATCACCTGTCTCCAACGATGGTGAACTTCCTCAACGTGGTGGTGAACCATCGACGCACCGAGGCGCTGGAAGCCGTGGTGGACATCTACCACGGCCTGGCCCAGGCGGCGCGCGGCGAGGTCACGGCCGAGGTGCAGACCGCGGTGGCGCTGCCCGAGGATCTCCACGCCGAGGTGGAGGCTCAGGTCTCGCGCATCACGGGACGTAAGGCCAAATTACAGTGGCGCACCGATCCGGAAATTCTGGGCGGCATCGTGGTGCGCGTCAAGGACAAGCTGATCGACTACAGCCTGCGCCGCCAGCTCAATGATATGAAAGAGCGCCTCTTGCGGAGCTCATAAGGAGTCCAGATATCATGACCATGCCCAAAGCGGAAGAAATCAGCGACATTCTCGCGAAGGAAATCAAGGATTACAAAGCCGCCATTGAGGAAGTCAATATCGGCACGGTAATCCAGGTGGGTGACAACATCGCCACCATCTACGGCCTGACCGAGGCCCGGGCCGGCGAACTGCTGCTCTTCGAAAAGACCAATATCTACGGGGTGGTGTTCAACCTCGAGGAGAACACCATCGGCTGCGTGGTCCTGGGCCGCGACACCGAAATCAAGGAAGGCGACATCGTCAAGCGGACCAACCGCATCGTGGAAGTCCCGGTGGGACCCGCGCTGCTGGGCCGCGTGGTGAACTCGCTGGGTATCCCCCTGGACGGCAAGGGCGAGATCAAGACCGACCTGCGCCGCCCCACCGAGTGGGTCGCCCCCACGGTCATCGAGCGCCAGCCGGTGGGCGTGCCGATGCAGACCGGCCTCAAGGCCATCGACGCCCTGGTGCCCGTCGGCCGCGGCCAGCGCGAGCTGATCATCGGCGACCGCCAGACCGGCAAGACCGCCATCGCGGTGGACGCCATCCTTAACCAGAAGGGCAAGGACGTCATCTGCGTCTACGTGGCCGTCGGCCAGAAGACCAACAACGTGGCGGCCATCGCAGCCATCCTGGAGAAGGCTGGCGCGCTGGAGTACACCATCATCGTCACCGCCAACGCGAACGATCCGCCGAGCCTCCTGTACCTCGCGCCCTACGCCGGCTGCGCGATGGGCGAGCACTTCATGTACGAGGGCAAGGACGTCCTCATCATCTACGATGATCTCACCAAGCACGCGAAAGCGTATCGTGAGCTTTCCCTCCTCTTGAGAAGACCGCCGGGACGCGAAGCCTATCCGGGCGACGTGTTCTACCTGCACTCCCGCCTGCTGGAGCGCGCCGCGCGCCTGTCCGACGATTTGAAGGGCGGCTCGATGACCGCGCTGCCCATCATTGAGACGCAGCTGGGCGACGTGTCCGCGTACATTCCCACCAACGTCATCTCGATCACCGACGGCCAGATTTATCTCGATACCGACCTGTTCTACCAGGGCGTGCGTCCCGCGGTGGACGTCGGTCTCTCGGTGTCCCGCGTGGGCGGCGCCGCGCAGGTCAAGGCCATGAAGCAGGTCGCCGGCCAGCTTCGCCTTGATCTGGCGCAGTTCCGCGAGCTGGCCGCGTTCACCAAGTTCAGCGCCGATGAGCTGGACAAGGCCTCCCGCGACCAGCTGCGCCGCGGTGAGCGCACCGTGTCCGCGCTCAAGCAGAAGCAGTTCGCGCCCATGGGCGTGGAAGATCAGGTGGCGATTATTTTCGCCGCCGTGAACGGCTACCTCGACGAGATACCCGCCACCCACGTGGAAAGGTACGAGACGCGCCTGCTCAACTACCTGAAGACCAACCAGCCGGCCATTCTCACTTCGATTGCCGAGAAAAAGGCCATCGACGACGAGACCATGGGACGCCTGAAAAGCACGCTGGTGGAATTCGAGAAAGTGTTCCGCGCGGAAGAAGGTTTATAGGTCATGGCTGGCGTTCGCGAAATCAAGGGGCGGATTCGCTCCGTCAAAAACATCCAGCAGATCACCAAGGCCATGAAAATGGTCGCCGCCGCGCGCATCAAGAAGGTCGAGACGCGCATGAAAGCGTCGCGTCCCTACGCCTACAAGATGCGCGAGGTGGTCGGTGAGCTGACCTCCCAGCTCAAGGGAGCCCTGCATCCGCTGATGCAGGTGCGTCCCACCAAAAAAGTCGGGCTGGTCGTGGTCACCGCCGATAAGGGCCTGTGCGGATCGTACAACAACAACCTGGTGAAGCTCGCCTTCAACTGGCTGCGCAAGCTGCCGGCCGGCCTTGAGACCGAGCTCATCACGGTGGGCGGCAAGGGCTACCGCTTCTTCTTGAAGCGCAACGCACACATCGTCAAGGAGTACCTGGGCTGGAATCCCGAGTACGCGCTTGCCAGGGCGCTGGCCCAGCAGGTCAGCCAGGATTTCATCGACGGCAAGGTCGACGAGGTACACTGCGTGTACACCCGCGTGCTGTCCGCGATGAGCCAGGAAGCCACGGTGGTGAAGATCCTGCCGTTCACCAACGAGGGAGCCGAGGGTCCGACCAGGCAGCTCGATTATATTTTCGAGCCGGATCCGGCCACCGCGCTGGTCACCATCCTGCCGCGGTATCTCGAGGTGATTTTCTTCCAGATTCTCCTCGAGGCCCGCACCGCCGAGCTGGGCGCGCGCCTGCGCGCCATGAGCAATGCCACCGACAATGCCAGCAAGCTGGTGGGCGACCTCACGCTGGACTTCTTCCGAGCGCGCCAGGCCGCCATCACCAACGAGATCCTCGAAGTCGCCGGCGGCGCCGAGGCGCTCAAGAAATAATTTCTCCCCGGAGGTAATGAAAAAATGGGACTCGGCAAGATCAGCCAGATCATCGGCTCCGTCGTGGATGTCGAATTCAAGCCCGGTGAATTGCCCAACCTGTATAACGCGGTGAAGATCATGCGCCAGGAAGCGGCCGGCGGCCGCGGCGCCGGCGAGTATCTCTTCCTAGAGGTCATGGGTGAATTGGGCAACAACCAGGTGCGCTGCCTCGCGCTGGGCAGCACCGACGGCCTGTACCGCGGCATGGAGGCCATCGACACTGGCGACGCCATCCGCGTGCCGGTGGGCCCCAAGACGCTGGGCCGCATTTTCAACGTGCTCGGCCAGCCCATCGACAAGAAGGGCGACGTGCCGACCGACAAGACGTACTCGATCCACCGCCCCGCGCCCCCGCTGGATCAGCAGGAGCCGACGACGACGGTTCTCGAGACCGGAATTAAAGTCATCGACCTGCTGGCGCCCTATTCGAAGGGCGGCAAGACCGGCCTGTTCGGCGGCGCCGGCGTGGGCAAGACGGTGCTCATCCAGGAGCTTATCCGCAACATCGCGCAGGAGCACGGCGGCTTCTCGGTGTTCGCCGGCGTCGGCGAGCGCACGCGCGAGGGCAACGACCTTTATCTGGAAATGTCCCACTCGGGCGTGATCGAGAAAACCGCGATGGTGTTCGGCCAGATGGACGAGCCGCCGGGCGTGCGCTTCCGCGTCGGCCTGACCGGCATCACCATGGCCGAGTATTTCCGCGACGAAGAGGGCAAGGACGTGCTCGTCTTCATCGACAACATCTTCCGCTTCGTGCTGGCTGGCGCAGAAGTGTCCGCGCTGCTGGGCCGCATGCCCTCCGCGGTGGGCTACCAGCCGACCCTGTCCACTGAGATGGGCCTCCTCGAGGAGCGCATCACCTCCACGAAGACCGGCTCGATCACCGCCATCCAGGCCGTCTACGTGCCCGCCGACGACATCACCGACCCGGCCGTGGCCACCACCTTCACCCACCTGGACGCCACCACGGTGCTGTCGCGCGCCATCGTGGAGCAGGGGATTTACCCCGCCGTGGACCCGCTGGCCTCGACCTCACGCATCCTGGAGCCGCGATTCCTGGGCGACGAGCACTACCAGGTGGCCCGCAAGGTGCAAGAGATTCTGCAGCGCTACAAGGACCTCCAGGACATCATCGCGATTCTGGGCGTCGAGGAGCTGTCCGAAGACGACCGCATCATCGTGGGCCGCGCGCGCCGCTTGCAGCGCTTCCTGTCGCAGCCGTTCTTCGTCGCCGAGACCTTCACCGGCCGCAGCGGCAAGTACGTGCCCCTCAAGGAGACCATCCGCGGCTTCAAGGAAGTTGCCGACGGCAAGCTCGACCACCTGCCCGAGCAGGCCTTCTACATGGGCGGCGGCATTGACGACGTCCTTGCGGCCGGCGAGAAGCTCGGCGTCCCGGTGGGCGCGAAGGGATAAGCCATCGTGGCCAAGAGGTTCCACTTTGAGATCATCACGCCCGAGCGTCCGCGCTACAACGGGGACATCGAGGCCGTGACCGTGCCCGGCTCGGAAGGGCAGATGGGCTTGCTTGCCGAGCACGCCGCCATCCTCGCCCTGACCGAGCCCGGGGTGTTGACGGTGCGGATGCCCGGCAAGGAGATGCGCATGGCCGTCGGCGGGGGCTTCGTGAAGATGTCCAACAACCGCTGCGTGTGCCTCGTCGACTTCGCGGAGACCGCGGACGAGATCAACGCCGAGAAGGCGCGCGCCGAGCGGATTGCCGTGGAGCGCGAGCTGGCCCACCCCATGGCGCTGGAGCAGCGCGAGCCGCTGCGCCTGCGTCTCAAGGAGCAGCTCGCCCGCCTGGAAGTGGCCGGCGCGAAGTGAGCCCGCCAGGGCCTCGATCAGTTTGCCGCGCTTAATCATCGAGGGTGGCCACCCGCTGCGCGGCGAGACCGAGGCGCTCGGCGCCAAGAACGCCGTGTTGCCCATCATGGCGGCCGCCATCCTGTGCAGCGGGGACGTCCTGCTCGAGCGCGTCCCGGATATCTCCGACGTGCGGGTCATGGCCGGGATCCTGACCGAGCTGGGCGTCGAGGTTGAGTTCCTGGGCGGTGGCCGCCTGCGCCTCAACGCGGATCGACTGGCCAACACCCGTGCGCCCTACGAGCTGGTGCGCCGCATGAACGCTTCCTTCGACGTGGCCGGGCCGCTGCTGGCCCGCTTCGGGGAGTGCGAGGTGGCCCTGCCCGGCGGCTGCAACCTCGGGCAGCGTCGCGTGAATCTTCACCTGGACGCCTTTCGCGCGCTGGGGGCCGAAGTGCACCGCGAGCACGGAATGGTGAAGGCGCAGGCGACCCGGCTGCGGGGCACGTCGATCTATTTTCCCAAAGTCAGCGTGGGCGCCACCAAGAACGCCACGATGGCTGCCTCTCTGGCCGAAGGCGAGACGGTGCTGGAAAACGCCGCCTGCGAGCCGGAGATCGTGGACCTGGCGCGCTTTCTGCAAGCGTGCGGAGCGCGCGTCGAGGGCGCCGGCACGCCGCGCATCCGCGTCGAGGGCGTGCGGGAGCTGCGCGGCGCTTCCCACGCGGTCACCTCGGACCGCATCGTGACCGGCACCATCCTCTGCATGACGGCGCTCAGCGGCGGTGAAGTGACCGTCCGCAACAGCCCGCCCGAGCACCTGGAAGCGGTGCTCGGCGAATTGCGCAAGGCCGGCCAGGAAGTGCGCGTCCAGGGAAATGACGTCACGCTGTCCGCGCGTCGCCCGGTGCGCAGCCTGGAAGTCACCACGGCGCCGTTCCCCGGCTTCCCGACCGATCTCCACCCTCCGCTGGTCGCCCTGCTGGTGCTGGGTGACGGCGTCAGCATGCTGCACGAGACGATCTTCGACGGGCGCTTCATGTACGTGGGCGAGCTGGTGCGGCTCGGGGCCAACATCCGCGTCTCGGACCACACCGCGGTCATTAACGGAGTGCGTTTCCTGGCCGGCGCGCCGGTCGAGGCGTCCGACATCCGCGCAGGCGGCGCGCTCATCGCGGCGGCGCTCGCCGCGGAGGGGGAGACTTCCATCGGCGGCCTGGAGTTCATAGACCGCGGGTATGAAAACGTCCACACCCGACTTGCAAGCCTGGGGGCACGAATTCGCCGGGTGGAATAACCGCACCCTGGACTAGGAATATCTTTCAGGCGGGTCGAAAGTGCCCGGCGTGGCGCAGAAGAAAGTTTTTCGCAGCAATACCAAGAGGATGGTGCCCTTCGTGTTCATGGGCATCCTGTTGTCGGCGGCGCTCGTGTACATCGGCTACCGCCAGTACCTGCTCCCGCGCACCCTGGGATTCCCGCCCGACTCGCTGTTCTACGGGCTCGCCTGGACCGTGGCCGGCCTCATTTTGCTGCTTCTGTTGCTGGTGTACCTGGCGAACGCCGACAAGAGCATCGTCGTCACGCCGCAGTACATGGAGTTCATGCGTGGCCAGAAAGTGGTGTTCCGCTGCCTGTGGAACAATCTGTCCTTCACGCCTCCCCGCCAGGATCAGAAGCGTCTCCGCGCCTGCATTCTCAGTGACGGCAAGCATTACGAGCGCGTCGAGGATTTCTTCTTCCCCGACTTCGAGCTGTTGGTGGACTTCGTGCGGGAAGCCAAGAAGCACGCGCGCGACGACCTGTCTACATCATAGGCTACGGTTACGCCGCTTCGGGAATAAGTTGCGAGCAGAATCGCGAGGCTCGAGGCAATAGGTAGACCGTTCATTGCGCCAGAATCTCGCCGAGAAAGGTGAGGGTTTGTCGCAACCGCAGTCGCCCCAGTCCCCCGGCATGTGGTCCCGCTTCCGCCGCGTCGCCGTCCGCGCGTTCATCTACACGTTCATGGCCGTGCTGCTGGGCTTCATCGCGCTCAAGGAGGCCGCGCTGTGGGCCGTCAATCGCCAGCTGGTGGGCCGCGCCACCTGGGAGGATCTCGCGATCGCGCCCGGCGTCGTCACCCTGCGGGGCGTCCAGGTCTGGGATGAGGCTGGCGCCGTGGTGGCCACCGTCCCCGAGCTGCGCGTCCGCTTCGCCCTGGACGCCCTGTGGCGCAGCGGCGTTCCCGTGGCGGCCCTCACCGAGGTGGTGCTGGAGAAGCCGCGCCTCAACGCCACGATCCGCGCGGACGGCCGTTTCAACCTGTTGAGCGTGCTGCGCCCGCCCAAAGAGCCGCTGCCCCCCGGCGGCGCGCTGGATCGCTTCCGCGGCGCCGTCCTGGTGCGCGACGGCCAGGTATTCCTCAAGGACGAGCGCGGCGCCGGCTACTTCGCCAGCTTTTTGAAGGTGGACGGCCTGGTGGATTTCACCGGTCCGGAGCGCGGCAGCGGCCACCTGTACTTCTCACAGCCTGGTCCGCCCGACGCGCGGGTGCGCCTGGACGCCACCTGGCGCCGCACCCTCCGCGATCTGCGCGCGACCTTAACGGTCGACGACCTGGACCTGGCGGCCTGGACCAACTACTACGTGGGCCTCGCCGGCCGCACCCTTCCCGCGATGGCGCGCGGCAAGCTGCTGCGCGGCACCGCCTGGGCCAAATTGCTGGTAACCGCGGACGGCCCGTGGGACGAGTGGCCGCGCACCGCGACCCTCACCGGCGCGGCCGCCTTTGCCAGAGTCGACGGCGCGCTGGAGCGCTTCGCGGTCCCCATCCGCAACGCCCGCGGACAGCTCGTCCTCACCCAGGACCTCCTCGAGGTGAGCGGCCTGAGCGGGCTGCTCGGGCCCAACGCGGTGCGCGCCTCGGGCCGCTTTTTCAACCGTAAGGATCCGCAGATCGACGTGGCGCTGCGCTTGAGCACCGACGACCTGGCGCGCAGCCTCGCGGAATTCGGCATGCAGCCGCGGGGACGCCTGGGCGGGCGCGGCGAGCTGGCGGTGCGCTTCGTGGGGGCCCTTGCGCGGCCGCTGATGGACGGCACCGTGAAGGCGCCGCTCCTCCAGGTGGGCGGCCAGACGCTGCGCGACGTGACCGGCAATTTCGCGAACGTGCACGGCCTGTGGCGCCTGGACGGCGTCGAGGGACGCGCGGCGGACGGCGTGGTGCGGGCCAGCGGCTGGGTGCTCGGCGACGCCCAGAACCGCCTGGTGCTTGACGTAAGGACCACGGACCTGGCGCTGGGCCGCCTGCTCAACGGCGTGGAAGCGCGGGTGACCGCGGATCTCGCCGTGCTGGGCGCGCCGGCCGACCTGCTGGTGACCGGCGCGGGCGACTTTCGAGGGCTCAGGGTGGGCGCGCTGCACTTCTCCGATACCCGCGGCGCCTTCGTGTACGGTGACCGCGCGCTCTTTCTGTCGGGGGTGGAAGCTGCCACGCAATTCGGGCGGCTGCGCGCTCCCTTCGGCTTTGTCGACTTCGCCAGCAAGCGCATCCTCATGGACCTGCGCGGCCACGGGC
>VGFD01000187.1 GCA_016868975.1 Armatimonadota bacterium
CGGCGCTTCCCGCGCCCGGCAAGAAACAGGGCGACTTCATGCTCGGCATCGAGGCGCAGGCGAACATCGTAAACACATTGCTCACAGGCGCATGGCTCAATCCCGCCGGTCCTGCAGCGAATGGCGCCGCACTCGCCCTCCTGACCCTCATCTGCGCCCTGCTGTCCTACCGCCTGCGCGTCACGGCTGGCGCCATCACCGCCGCCGCGCTGGCCATCGCCTGGCTCGCTTTCGCCTTCATCGCGTTCGCTCTCCACAACGTCTGGCTCCACGCGGCGGCGCCGGTGCTCGGCATCTTCCTCGCCTGGGGCAGCGTCTACGCCTACCGCTACGGCGCCGAGGACAAGCGGCGCGCCTTCGTGCAGTCCATGTTCGGCCGCTACGTCTCGCATGACGTCATGGAAGAGCTGCTCGACGATCCCGGCAAGCTCGCCATCGGCGTCGGCGAGCGCGTCGAGATCACCGTCTTCTTTTCCGACATCAACGGCTTCACCAGCGTCTCGGAGTCGCGCTCGCCGGAAGAAGTCATCCCCATGCTCAACGACTACCTCGAGGAGATGACGCGCATCGTCTTCGCCCACCGCGGCACTGTGAAACAATACGTGGGCGACGAGATCATGGTCTTGTACGGCGCCCCGCGCAAGCATCCCGAGCCGGAGAAGGCGTGCATCCGCATGGCGCTCGACATGGTGGACCGTCTCAACGAGCTTGCGGCGCAGGACCCGAGCGGAGAGAACGGCTTCTACGACGTGAAGATGGGCATCCACACCGGCAACGTGGTGGTCGGGAATATTGGCAGCGCGCAGCGCACCGAATATACGGCCATCGGCGACACCGTCAACCTCGCCTCGCGCATCATGGGGCTGACGAAGAAACTGGGCGGCACCATCCTCATCAGCGAGGTGACCCGCGAGCGGGTAAAAGACATGCCCGGGGTGGAGTTCATCTTCCGCGAGAAACAAGAAGTGCGCGGGCGCCAGAACAGCATCGGCATCTACGAAGTGCGGCGCGCCGTCGCGAAGGAGAAACATGCGTCTTAGAATCCTGGGCGGCCTGATCGCCATTTTCATCGCGGCCGGCTGCGCCTTCGCGCAGGGCAAGCCGGCCGCGCTGGTCACCGACCTGAAGGGGAAAGCGGACGTCCAGGCGGGCACGGCCTGGAAGCCCGTCGCGATCATGGCCGCGGTGCCGGCCAGCGCGACGGTGCGCGTGGCGGCCGGCGGGCAAATCACCCTGACGTTCGTGAAAGGCGGCGTCCGCGCGCAGGTGAGCGGCCCGTCCTCGGTCCGCGTGGACGAGACCGGCGTGACCCTGATAAGCGGCGACAAATCCGCTGTAAAATCCACCGCGCCGCAGTCGCGGGGCGCCATCCAGCTGGCGGCCGGGGTGAACATCCAGCAGGTGGGAGGCGTGCGCACCCGCGCCCAGATCCGCGAGGTCCTGATTACCAGCGACCAGTTCACCATCGACGCGAGGCCCACCATCACCTGGAACGCGGCGGGAACGTTCGACCGCTTCGACGTGAGCGTCACCGAGAACGCCGAGCCCTTCACCGAGCTGCTCAAGGTCTCGGCGCCGGGCACCGCGCGCAGCGTGACGCTGCCCGAGGGCAAGAGCCTGCTGGCCGGCAAGCAGTACGACGTGTACGTCACCGGCTGGCGCGGGCGGGGCCGCGTGGAGCACGCGCAGATCCTGGAGCTGCTTGACGCGGAGACGGCGGCCGGCATTGTCGCGGCGCGCAAGGAAGCCGAGGCGCAGTTTGCGGCCAGTCCCCAGGACATCACGCCGCTCGTGCTCCTCATCGGCGTGTACACCGACAATAACCTGTTCGGGCCGGCCATCGAGGTGTCGAAGAACATCCTCGCGGTACGCGGCGCCGACCCCTCGCTGTACCTGCTGGCCGCGCGCCTCTACGAGCTGCGCCACGACAACGCCGCCGCCGCGGAGATGAAGAAGAAGGCGGAGGAGGCGCGCCCAACTCCCCCGTGAGGGTGACAGGCGGGATCCTCGCGGGGCTTGTCCTGTTGCAGCTCGGCGTCGGGCTGTGGCGCCTGACCCACGTCCCGGTGATGGCCACCGGCGACCCCGCGTGGTACTTCGTGGTGGCGCGGAATTTCGCGGAGGGCCGCGGCCTCACCGACACCGTCCTGTGGACTTACCTGGGCAACCCCGAGCCGGTCTCGCGGCCGGCCGGCGCTTACTGGCAGATCGGGTGGCCGCTGATCCTGGGCGGGCTGATGCAGGTGGCCGGCCATCTTCCCAGCGACGCGATGCGGATCTCGGTGATCCTCTCATCGCTGGTTCCGGTGCTGGTGTTCTGGATAGCGCTGCGCGCGTTCGCGGGAAATCCCTGGCCGGCCGGGCTGGCGGGACTGCTGTGCGTGCTCCAGATGCGGCTGTGGCACGAGAACGTGAATCCGAACGTGACCGTGCCCTACCAGATCGCCGTCCTGCTGGCGCTCGCGGCCGTCCTGGCCCTGCTGCGAGCGCCCACCGCGCGCAGCGTCGTGATGGCCGGGCTCGCGCTCGCCCTCCCAGCGTATCTGCGGGTGGACGGACTGGTGCCACTGGCCGCCGCGGTGGTGGTCGTGCTGGGCTGGGCGGACGCGCCGCGCGGCCACCGCGTCCTGCTGGCGGCGGGGATGGCGACGATTGCGGCGGTGGCGTTGGCCCCGCTTGCGGCCTACACGGTGCACACTTTCGGCACCCTGGTCCCGGAGCCGCGCAGGCTTGCGCCGTGGATGACCTCGTACGTTGACCTTTTTCGATACCCGTGCCCGGTCAGCGAGGCGCGCTGGCATGCCGATCCCGCCCGCTGGAGCACCTTCTGGCAAACGCTCCGGGTCCACCTGGGCACCAGTTTCTCTGACCATCCCGTCGGACTCGCGCCGCTCGGAATCGCCGGGCTCGTGACCCGCGTCCTCCCCACGCCGACCCGCGCGGCCATCGGGATTTTCCTGCTGGCCTCGATGCTCGTGCCCCCGCTTGCGGCGCCGGCCGGCGCCAATGCGGCGCGGTTTCTCTTCATGGCGGCGCCCCTCTTGTGCATCCCCGCCGCGGCGGCCATCGCGTGGCTCTGGACGGAGCGGCGCTGGCGCGTCGCGGCCCTCGTCCTGACGGTTGCCTGCGTGATTCCCCGCCTGGACATGGTGAAGGACGCGGAGGGTGGGGAAATCCCCCCGGGGTTCCTGTGGAGCCACCTGCGCCACGCGGATCTGAATCCGGAGGGATTGCCCCGGCTGCGCCCGGAGGACGTGGTCATCAGCGAGGACTCCTGGCGGGTGGCGGCCTACCTGGACGTGGCCGCGATGCAATCCCCCTTCCCCGCGCTGGATGCCTTCGCGGCGCTGCAGGCCTACCGCCCCGGCTACGCCATCGTGGACCGCGGAGGCTACCTGGAGGGCCTGCTGCGGCGCATCCAGCCGTCCCCGCTGCGGGTGATCTACCGGGATGGACAGGTAACGTGGTATGCGTTCATGTGGCCCGCCCGTCCGTCGCGCTGAAGGAAAACCGCGGTTTGGAGCCTAAATCGAGTAGGATGTTTGTGCGCGAGCAGGACCGGCCCGCGAATCCGCCCGTGGACGCCGCCTCCGGCACCTTTCAGCGCATTCACGAGAATCTCGGCCTGGTGGTTCGGGGCAAGCCGAAGGTGCTGCAGCACCTCGTGGTCGCGCTGTTCGCGGGGGGCCATTGTCTCATGGAGGACGTTCCCGGCGTGGGCAAGACCACGCTGGCCAAGAGCCTCGCGCGCTCCATCCGCGGCGATTTCAAGCGCGTCCAGTTCACCCCCGACCTCTTGCCCACCGACATCGTGGGCACCTCCGTATACAACCCCAAGGACGTGCGCTTCGAGTTCAAGGAGGGGCCGGTCTTTACCAACGTGCTGCTGGCCGACGAGATCAACCGGGCCTCGCCGCGCACCCAGTCGAGCCTCCTGGAAGCGATGAACGAGGGGCAGGTGACCATCGACGGGCGCGCCATGCCGCTGCCCTCGCCGTTCCTGGTGCTGGCCACGCAGAATCCCATCGAGTATCACGGCACCTATCCCCTGCCCGAGGCGCAGTTGGATCGATTTGCGGTGCGGCTGGAGCTGGGATATCCTCCGGTGGCCGACGAACTGGACATTCTGGAGCGCCACCATCTTGGCGATCCGCTGGAGCGGCTGGAGCCGGTCGTCTCTCTGGAGGAAATTGCGGTGGCGCAGCAGGTCACCCGCAACGTGCGCGTCGAGCGGCCGGTGGCCGAGTACATCCTGGCGCTGGTGCACGGGACCCGTGAAGATCCGCGCGTGAAGCTCGGGGTCAGCACGCGCGGCGCGCTGGCGCTCTACCGCGTCGCGCAGGCGCTCGCCGTGGGACGCGGCCGTGACTTCGTGCTGCCCGACGAAGTGAAGGAGATGGCGCTCGAAGTGCTCTCCCACCGCATCGTGCGCGACACCAAGGCGAAGTATTCCGGCGTGACCAAGGAGCAAATTATCGGCGAGATCATCGCTCGCACCCGCGTCCCCGTGTGAGTCCCGCCAGGGACGGCCAACCAGGGGAATCCGCCGGAGGCATGGGGTTGGGAGGCAAGCCGACCCCTGACTTGAGTCCCGCCAGGGACGGCCAACCAGGGGAATCCGCCGGAGGCATGGGGTTGGGAGGCAAGCCGACCCCTGACTTGAACGAGTGCCGATTCCTGCCGCAGGGCCCGATCTATCGATTCCTGCGGCACGTTTTCGTGGATCGCCTGACCGATTCCGGGCGGGTCATGTTCTGGGCCGGCGTGCTCGCAATGGGGGCCGGCCAGGGCACCCTGGTCATCCAGATCTATCTGGTGTTTTGCGCCATTGCGGCCATGTTTATCGTGTCCATTGCGATGGCCCGGCGCGCCCGCGTTCGGCTAAAGATCCACGCGGACGTACCGGACCGCACCACCGCGGGAGCCACGCTGAAATTGCCCATCCAGGTGAGCAACCCGGAGCGGCGCACGGCAGTGGACGTCATCCTGAGGGACTATTCCCTGCCGCGTGACATCCGCGCGGTGGACGAGGCCGGCACCGCGGTTCCTCCCCTGGCCGGAGGAGACGCGACCCTGATCACGCGCAGCCTGGAGTTTACCCGGCGCGGCCATTTCGTTCTCCACGGGATTCGTCAGGAAACCGTTTTCCCGTGGGGGATCTGGCGAGACCTCGTTGTCCACGCCGAGGAGCACGGCGTGCTGGTCTATCCCCGCTTTCATCCTCTGATCGCCCTGGACATTCCGGCCGGCCGACGCTACCAGCCGGGCGGCATCGCGCTCTCCTCAAGCCTGGGCGATTCCATCGAGTTCGTGGGCACCCGCGAGTTTCGAGACGGCGATCCGGTGCGCGCCATTCACTGGAGAACCTGGGCGCGGCTTGGAAAACCCGCGGTCAAGGAATTTCAGGAGGAATATTTCTGTCGAGTCGCGCTGCTGCTTGACACGTTCTTGCCGGCAAAGCCCACGAAGGCGGAGCGGGAGGCTTTTGAAGCCGCCATCTCGCTGAGCGCCGCCATTGCGGACTGCCTGTCCCGGGAGGAGTACGTCATCGACATTTTCGCGGCCGGCCCGGAGATTTATTACCTGCAATCCGGCCGCAGCCTTGCCTACCTGGAAAACGTGCTGGATATTCTCGCCTGCCTGGAGCCCTGCCACGAGCCGCCCTTCGAAAAAGTCGCCCCGGTGCTGGCCGAAAACCTCGCCAGTGTCACCACCACCATCGTGGTCTTGCTCGATTGGGATGCGCATCGTGACGAGATGGTGCGCGTCATTCGCGATTACGGGTCCGCGGTAAAGGTCATCCTGGTCCGCGACGGCGCGCCCACCCACGACTTCGCCGGCGCGGCCAGCCTGGGCGCCGCTCCGCTGACACACTTGCGCGTGTCCGACGTGGCCGGCGTGGAGTCGCTGTGACCGCCCCCCAGTGGGGGGACCAGGGGGCGCCGAAGGCGACTCCCCCTGGATCAGAGCCCGGCCGGGGGGACCAGGGGGCGCCGAAGGCGACTCCCCCTGGATCAGAGCCCGGCCGGGGGGACCAGGGGGCGCCGAAGGCGACTCCCCCTGGATCAGAGCCCGGCCGGGGGGACCAGGGGGCGCCGAAGGCGACTCCCCCTGGATCCGATCATGGCTGGCGCACGCCGTCCGCGGCACTCCTCGCCGGAATCGTGGCGCTGTGCACGTTCGCCTACACGTCGGGAATGACGCCGCCGGTGCTGGCGGTGGCGGCACTGGCTTGCGGAGCGCTTTTCGTGCGGCGGCGCTTCTCCCTTCCACAGAGTTTTCTGCTGCCGGCGGCACTGGTGCTGGGCCTGTTGATTTTTGCCAACATGCCGGAAATTCCGCGCCATGCGAGCATCATCTTGCCCTCGGCCTACGCCGTGGGGTTGTACGTGGCCGGCTTGATCCTGGTGTTTCTGTATCGCCAAAATACACCGGGCGAGGGGCTGTTCGTGCTGTTCCTCTCCCTGCTGTTGACCATGCTGGCGGGCACAACCACGGAGCCGTTTCCCTACGCCGCGTTCGTGGCGCTCGAAGCGGTGCTCATCGGGCGCAGCATGCGCGCGTACATTCCACAGCCGGCCGAAATCCCCGCGCGAAACTGGCGCCGCGAGCTGGCCTACCTTGGGGCGCTGGCCGCCATGGGCGTGGTCATGGTGGGATTCGCGGTGGGGCTCCGCTGGGCCGACACGACGTTCAACATGGTGGTTTCGATGGTGGATCCGCCGTTTTTCTCATCGCGCGCCTTCGCGCCGCGCTCCACGCTCAGCTCGATTCTCAACGTGCAGAATTCGGAACGATTGATCGCCAGGGTGCACGCCCAATACGGCGGAATGTATTTCGTGGGCCGCAGTTACGTGCACTATGCCGACGCCACCTGGGAGACCGCTCGCGGAAAACTGCAGGTGCGCCCGCTCAATGATCCGAAGGCCGGACGCTTTTTTTCGGAGCCTGGGAACGTGTTCGCTCCCGGCAACCGCTGGACCATATCGTGGCGGCCGCGGGACGTCGTGCAGGTGGATCTGGCCTCCGACCTCGTGGGAAGCGTATTCGTGCCGCGCGAGGCGCCGCTGGTGGCGGTCAAGCCACAATTTCTCATCGAGGACGACGCCGACGTGCTGCACGTGCCGCCGGGCACTTCGTTCGGGTCATCGTACGCGTTCGCCCTGGGGACGGACGCGAAAGCCATGAATTTCCGTAAAGGGGAACATCGCGCGATGCCGGCCACGGTCCGCGCCTACGCGCAGCCGCTGGCGCGCCAGGTCACCGCCGGAGAACAAGACGATCTTGCGCGGGCTGCGGCCATCGAGAGCTGGTTCCACTCGAATTTCCAGTACGTCCTGGGATATCCGTTCCAGACCGAAGATCCGCTGCGCGAGTTTCTCCTTGAAAAACGGCCGGCCCACTGCGAGTTCTTTGCCACCGGCATGGCGATGATGCTGCGCTCCCTGGATATCCCCGCGCGCTACGTGACCGGCTTCCTGGTGTACGAGCGCAACGAACGCGGCGGCTACCTGGTGGTCCGCGAGGAGCACGCGCACGCCTGGGTCGAGGTGTGGGATAAAAATCAGGGCTGGGTGCGCTTCGATCCGACGCCGCCCGCCGCGCGCCTCCGTGAAAAACCCCACCAGGCGCTGCGTGAGTGGCTCGACTTGATCGCGTACCGCCTGCGCAAGTGGCAGGAGAATTTCCGCGAACTGAGCGTGAAGCATGTGCTCCAGGGCGCGCTCAATGCCGTGCTCGGCCTGGGACGGTGGCTGGTGGAGGCCCCCTGGCGGGTCGGAATCCTGCTGCTGGCCTTCGTCCTGGAGGCGCTGTTCCGTCGTCCGGACGCGGCCGGCCGACGCTGGCTGCGGGAGCGCGGCTTGCAACGGTCGGCGCGGGCCAGCACGCCGCGCGGACAATTGGTGGAATTGATGGCCCGGGTGGACGCGGCGCTCGCCCGACACGGGACGCCGCGCCCGCCGCATCTGACGCTGCTGGAGTGGTCCGCAGCCCCGGACGAGCGGCTCGACGCGGAGCAACGGTCGGCGGTGCGGGCTTTCGTGAGGGCGTATGTGCTCGCGCGCTACGCCGGCCAGGAGGCGGACGTGGCGGCGATGGAGCCGCTCGTCCGGGAAATCGAGCGGGCACCAGTCAAAGCGGCCCACCCTGACCGCGTTTTACCCGCCCTACCACCGGGCGAGGAAGGATCTCAGGTGGCGCTGCATTGAATTGAATTCAACAGTGTTGGGAGGCTTTGCAAGGATGCGAATCGTGCTTCTCGTGGGCTTGGTGGCGGTGCTTCTGGCGCCGGCCGCCGCGGCCACGACTGACCCCCAGGTGACCGTGCGCCTCAACGTGCGCCCGCCGTGGGCCCTGTCCTTTCGCGAGCCGTGGCTGCTGAACGGCCGCCCGATGGCGCCGGGCGCCTACGAGGTAGTGCCCAGTGCGGTCGGGCTCCAAATGCGGCACCGCCGAGGGACCTACGAAGCCGCGCGCGGCGTGCTCAGCGTGGAAGGCGCCGGGCCGGCGTCGGCCGCATGGCGGATGCCGGCACTGAACGGGCGTCACTATCGGGGCACCCTGCTCTTCCGCGGAGATACGGTTTCGAACGTGGTCCATCTCCAGCATTACTTGTACGGCGTGGTGGCCCGCGAGATCGGCGGCAGTGCCGAGCCGGAGGCCCTCCGCGCCCAGGCGGTGGTGGCGCGCACCTATGCGATGGCGCACGCGCACAACGGAACGTTCGACGACACGACGGCCTTCCAGGCATATCACGGCGCGGAGGGGGAGACTCCGGCCGCACGCGCCGCGGTGGACGCCACCTGCGGGCAGGTGCTGCTGTACGACGGCCGGCTGGCGCGCGAGGTGTGCTATCACTCGACGTGCGGGGGGCAGACCGAAGCGAACGAGAACGTCTTCATGTCGAATGCGATCCCGTATCTGCGCTCGGTGGCCTGCGCTTCAGCCGCGGAGCCGCCGTTGGGAGGCGTGGGGCCGGACCTGGTGCGCATCTTTCCCGCGCTGCGCCGCGTGCATACGCTACCCTTTCCACCGCTGGCCGCCGAAAGTGGGGGGACGACCGCCGCCTGCGCCGCGTCCGACTACTTCCGCTGGACGGTGACGTTTCCACCCGGCCAATACGCGGATGCTGAAGTACTTGAGCGCACCCCGGCCGGACGGGTGCTTCGCCTGCGGGTTGACAACCGCACGGTGTCCGGCGACCCCATCCGCCGAGCGCTGACCTTCCGCGGCGAGCGAGGACGGGTCCGACCGCTGTACAGCACCTCGTTCGAGCTTTCGCGCAACGGGGACACGCTGGTCGCAACCGGCGCCGGCTGGGGCCACGGCGTCGGCCTCTGCCAGTGGGGCGCCCGCGGAATGGCCCGCGCCGGCGGGACCTGGATCGCCATTCTGGAGCGCTATTTCCCCGGCACGGTGGTGGGCACGCTCTAACCTGACCCCGTCCGCCGCGAAGTGGGAGCGAACCACACCACGCCCTCATCGTCC
>VGFD01000188.1 GCA_016868975.1 Armatimonadota bacterium
GACCTGCGCCGCCGGAGCCAGGGGCGCGGAGACGACCACGGCGGCCGCCTCGGGTGCCCGGACCGCGGGCGCCGGTGGCGCGGGGACCGGCGTCGAGGACGGCGACATGTTTGCTCCCTCGACCTGAACGGCGTTTTGCGATACAGTAGGAGGGCTGGTCTGAGCAGGTCGCGATTCGCGGCCCAGAAGGAAGGCCAGCGCCAGCAAGCTCACCAGCAGCCCCACGCAAAGGGAAACGAGCAGGGATTTCTCAATCGTGATGCGTTCCATGGGACAATTGTACCGGAGCGGGACCGGCGGAGCAAGGCGCGGGTCCGTGTTGCTCCTCGCGATCTTTTTCCTGTTCGTGTTGTTCTTGCTTGCGGTGGCGTTCGTGGTGCTCATCCCCACGGAGCTGAGCGCGGCGCTGCAGGAGCGCCTGTGGATGGAGTCCTCGTATGCCGCGGACGCGGGAATGCAGGAAGCCACCGCGATGCTGGAGTGGCAGTTGTCCCACGGCGTGGAGCCGGTGGCGGCGGGCCTCGACTCGGTGACGGTGGACGGCGCGCTCGGCGAGTGGACCTACCGCGTGACCATCACCCCGGACGCCTCGACGCCCCCCAACGGCACGAATTCCCTTCGCGTCTACCGGCTGGAGTCCGTCGCGTCGCTCTTCGGACGCGCCCGCCGGGCGGCGCGCGCCATGATTCGCCAGGACTCCTTTGCGCGGTTCTCCAGCTTCTGGGACAAGCGCGAGGATGAGAGCGGCAACGTGCTCTACCTGGGGAGCGCCATCCAGGACGGGCCGGTCCACTCCAACGGGCAGATCCGCCTGGTGCTTCCCATGACCTGGTTCGCCGATCCGTCCAAAGCTGCGTTTTTTCTGGCCAACGTGAGCCAGGCCTACAGCGATCCCAACAAGCCCGGCGACTCGATCATGTACGTCAGCTTCGACGCGCAGGAGCACGCCGAGGTGCGCCCCTACGACGAGCATGGGAATCCCATTCCGGGCCGCTACGAGAAATTGCTCAAGGACGGCCGGCCGGCGCTGACGACCGGCGTCCGCCCCATCGAGATGCCCGCCGACCACGGCGGTATCCGCAACGCCGCCTGGGGCAGCGGTGATTCGCCTCCAAGCGCGGCCACGCCGCCGGGGGTCTTCGTCAACAGCCAGGCCGGCAAGGTATCCGGTGGAATCTACGTTCACGGCGATTCCGATGAAGTGAAAATGGAAGTAGTGGACGGAAACTTCCGGGTGAACGTCAAGCAGGGTGCAAAGACAGTTGTGATTACCGAGGTGAACAATCCCATTTCGCTGCCGCCCGGGAGCATCGTGAACGGCACCCCCCAGTCGGCCGGGATGCCTGTGCCGGAGGGGTCCACGGTGGTGGCGCGCGACGATCAATTCGAAGTGCTCTCCGGGTCCACCAACGGAGTGATTTTTTCGTCGGGCACCATCAATTCGTTCTCCGGGACGTACAAGGGCCGCCGAACAGTGGAAGCTGACGTGGCCGCGGACAAGGACGTGGTGATCGGCGGCGACCTGCTGCGGCTCGATACCACGCGCGGGGAAA
Organism: Armatimonadota bacterium; assembly: GCA_016868975.1. GTDB lineage: Bacteria > Vulcanimicrobiota > Xenobia > RGZZ01 > RGZZ01 > VGFD01. Next base: position 1,554 of record VGFD01000188.1, read on the forward strand.
AGCCCACCGAGGGCAGCACCGACACGCTGGGCGTGGTGGGCAAGAACGTGCGCATCGGGAAGACCGCCCCGCGGGATTTGTACCTGTACGGAGTATTCTACGCGGGAAAAAAGGACGCCAACGGCGAGTCGAGCGGCTCGTTCAAGGTGGACGAGTATAAAACGCGCTGGCCGCCCGGGATGATGTACATTTTCGGTGGAGTGATCAAAGCGCGGGCCGGGGTTGAGGAGGGCTACGACGACAAGGGACGGGCGGCGGGCTACAGCAGCAAGAAAGTCTACGATCCGTCCCTGGCGACCGCCCCGCCGCCGTTTTTTCCGACTTATTCCAAATTCCGGCTGACCTGCTACGAGGAAACCAATCCATGAGCTTCTTCAAGAATTGGGCGCGCAAGGTGCTCGACAGCCTGAGCGGTGACTCGCGGGCGCCGGAAGACGATGAGGGGGACGAGGAAGCGCTTGACTGGTCGGCGCGACTGGTATACGCGCCGGTGCGCGGCGCAGCGCGGGTCTGGAAGACGCAGGCCACGGGAGCGACGCCGGAGGCGATATTTCTGCTCCCGCCCAACACGGAGTGGGAGTCTTCGCTGCCGGCGGAGGAGCCGGTCACGGTGGTGTTTACGCGGCCGGGAGAAATGGCGGAATTTGAGTGCGTGGTCCGCCGCATCCCAGGCCCGCGGGGCTTGCGGCTCTCGGTGGATCGGCCGGAAACACTGGGGTGGCGCAAGGCGGACACCCCGGTCAACCAGAATCGCAAATTCCTGCGGGTTGAGATATCACTCCCCGCGGAAGTGTCCATGATCGAGCCCAGCGTGTCGGGGCGCGGAAAACAATCGGCCCGACGCACCGCTGCCGGGTGGTGGACTTGAGCATCGAGGGCATGTCCATCGCGGTGGATTTCGACCCCCCGGCCGGCCGTAGCTGCGACATCCGCGTGCTGCACACCGGATTTTCGCTGCAAGTACAGTCGAAGATCATCCGCGCCAAGCCTTCGGGCGACGCGCAGTTTCCGTACCAGGTGGCGGTGGCGTTCGAGAATTTGAACTCGGTGACGCGGGACATGATCGGGCAGTTTATTCTGTCACGCCAGCGAGACAGCGGGGGATGAGGGCGTCCGCTCCGATTCCTTGACGGCGCCGCGCGTGCCGCGCCGGATCACTCGATCGGACTCACCGGCCCGCGATCCTTTTTGAGCGTGCCGAGATAATTCACCATCGACCGTCCGGTGACGATCCCCACCGGCCTGTCGTGGTCGTACACCAGCGCCGAATCCACGTCCAGGCTGGTGAGCAGCTCCAGGGTGTCGTACAGCGACGCGTCCGCGGGCAGGCGGATCGACGGGGGCTCGAGCAGGCTGCGCAGCGGCGCGTCCGGATCGGCGGTGAGCATCGCGCTGCGGCGCACGACGCCGATGGCCGCGCCGCCCTCCCAGACAAACAGCGTGTGGCGGTGCGGGGCGGCGGCGGCCAGCGCCTCGCTCACCGTCGTGGATGCGGTCATGGCACAGTCGTCGGGCACCGCCGCCTGCACCACTCGGGTAGACGACAGCGGGTCCACGCCCCGCATGCGGTGGATGTCGATGCCGCGGCGGACCAGTTTCAACGTATAAATTGACTCCCCGAACCAGGCATTGACCAGCCCCGTGCTGATCACCACCGAGGTCATCACCAGAAGGATAATCTGGTAATCCCCGCTCAGCTCGAAAATGATGATGATAGCCGACAGCGGGGCCTGCGCAGCGCCCGCGAACATCGCCGCCATGCCGATGAGCGCGTAACCGCCGGAGGGTGGGGCGTGGTCCGGGAAGAGCATCCGCAAGGCCTCTCCCCAGGCAAGGCCGAGCATCGCTCCCATGTACAGCGTGGGGGCGAAAACTCCGCCCGAGTTTCCCGAGCCCAGCGTGAAGCAGGTGGCCAGCAGGCGCGCCACGGCCATCCCCAGGGCCGCCCACAGGGTCAAGTGGCCCGCGAGCGAGGCGTCGATGAACGCGTAGCCAGACCCGAAGCAGGCGGGGATTTTCTGGCCGGGCTGCAGCGTGAGGTAGCCCAGAACGCCCAGCAACAGGCCGCCGAGCGCCGGCTTGAGCGCGTCGGAGAAGGGGAGTGCGTCGAAGAAATCCTCGGATGCGTAGAGCGCTTTGATGAAGCCGATGGCGGCCACCGCGCAAACGACTCCCAGCGCGGCGTAGCTCAAGATTTCCCAGGGGTGCTGGAGCGTGTACGGGGGAACCACGAACTCATGCTGGCTCCCCAGGAACCGGCGCGCCACCACCGAGGCGCTCACCGACGAGATGACCACGGCGGTCAGCAGCCGCAGACCGTATTCGCCGAGAATCACCTCCATGGCGAAGAAAATGCCGGCCAGAGGCGCGTTGAAGGTCGCTGAGATGCCGCCCGCAGCGCCGCACGCGACCAGCGTCTTGACCCGCTCCGGCGTCAGGTTCAGTTTCTGGCCTAGAACGGATCCCAGGGTGGCGCCGATCTGGACGATGGGGCCCTCGCGGCCGGCCGACCCTCCGGTGCCGATGCAGATAACCGAGGCAATGGTCTTCACGACCGCCACCGCACCGCGGATGCGCCCGCCGAGCAGGCTGACCGCCAGCATGACCTCGGGGACGCCGTGCCCCTTCGCCTCGCGGGCGTACTTGTAGATGATGGGACCAGTGATCAGCCCCCCCACCGCGGGGATGAGGACGATGGCCAGGAGCCCCAACCGCTGCTCACCCACCCCGAACGAGACGGCGGTGATGTAGCCGATGAGCCAGGTCAACCCCACGGATCCCAAGCCGGTGGCCAGTCCAACGAGGGCAGCGAGGACGCCGAGCAGAAACTCGTCATCCCCCAGGAAGCGGCGTTTAATCTGCATCGGTGAGGACGCTTCGAAAAGACGTCCGCCAGGGCCTATCGGATCGAAGGTTTTTAACAATCCTGTAACCTTATTAACATCCGCGCGCTTGACGGCGGCACCGGCCCCCCGTAATATGTTAGAAGATAGCAACCCCTGGTATTTGCGTGGGGGGAATCTGATGTTTGCGTACGGGATGCAGCAGGTAGGCACCGGCTACACAATCCCGACTCAGTACGGCTGCAACCCGTACTCCTATTATGGCCAGCAGGCCGGCCTCTCGGGAATTCTGCTCGGCGGCCAGGGGGCCAGTTACTCCTGGAACGGCAGCGTCAACAACGGCCAGACCACCTACGGAGCGTTTGGCGGCGCGGGCTCGATGACCGGGATCCCAGCAAGGATTCCTGGGAGTTCAAGAGCGTCAGACGGCGTCCCGGCAGCGGCGCGCCCAAGATCCCCGGCGGCAAGGTCGTCTTTGAGGACGGCACCACGGCGCACTACAACAAGAGGGGCAAGCGCCTGATCAACGACGCCAACGGCAAGCCGCTCAAGGGCAAGAAGTACAACAAGAAGGCGCCCGCCAGTTACTTCGACAAGGAAGGCAACCAGGTCGGCGAGGTCAAGCGCGATCCGCAGACCGGTAAGATGATGTAATAACGTGCTGCTCATGTCGTTGCGGTTGATGTTGGCCACGTCGAACGAGTTGATGTTGTGCTGGCCCAGCGACTGCAGCTCGCCGTCCTGCACCTTGCCGTCCGCGCTGCCGTCCTTCCAAACCTTGAAACCGGCCAGCTCAGCGCCTTCGACCTTGCCGTTGCGGTCCTTGTCGAAGTGGTGGGCGAGCTTCTCGTAGCCGTCCGCGAACTTCTTCTGGCCGTCGATGTCAAACTCGCCGAACAGTTCCTTGCTGCTGGTGATCTGGCCGTCGTTGTCCACGTCCCAGACCAGCAGGCCGTCGCCGCCGTTCTTGGCGAGCCACTCGGTCTTCTCACGGGTTTCGTGCTTGCCGTAGTGGTCAACCGCCAGACGACCTCAACGGTGGACGTGACGCACGTCCACAGCGGGTACAACACCTGGACCCAGCGCGACCTGGTGGGGTGGCAGAACCACTACAATACCAACCTGTGCGGCGGCTGGTTCAGCGGCCAGTATGCCTACGCCGGCGCGTACGTGTGGCCCAACAGCGGGTGGAACAACCCGGGCAGCGGCAACCCCGGCGGTCCCGGCGGTCCGGGTCCGGGCGGTCCGCTGGATGGCGGGGATGTCGTCCTGCGCTGACGTAGTCCTGGGGCATGGAGGCTCTCCCGACGACTGAAACCCGCGCGGCGGTCGCGCCCTCGGTCACGCGCGTCCTGAATCTTGCGTGGGACGGCGCCGAAGTGGACGCGGCCGTTTTTGCCGAAGCCCTGGATCGCGCCCAAGCCGACGCCCGATTTCTGCAACAGCGCGTCGCCAATCACTTCCCGCTGCTCTTGAAGAGTGAGGGGGCCGGCGCGGTCAAGGCCTCCTTCGATGAGGGTCTGGACGCGCAGATGAGCGCGTTGCAACGCGTCCGCCTGCTCCAGCGGGAAGGCGAGGCGGCCATGCTGGCCCACGCGCTGCAATCCCTGGAAAACGCGGCCGGCAAGGTGTCCGAGGCGGTCGCCGAGATGTAGCAGATGCAGGAAATGCTGCCGCGCTTTTCCGACGTCCCGCTGCTCAACGAGGTGTACACGCTTTCACTCCACCTCCTGAAGGGACTGCGGGAGGCCGCGCCGGCGCTCGCCCTTCGGTTGCGCTCCCTGGTCGAGTTCGCGCAGTCTCTGGCGCGCGGCGCTGCCGAATTTCGCGAGCGCAACCCCGCGGAGACTGAAGTCATCTCGGCGCACGATAGAGCGCTGGAAGAGTTGAAGCAGTCGGTGGGCGGCCTGAATATCTACCTGGAGGAAGGGCGCATCCAGGATCTGAGCAACGCGCTCAGTTTATTCGACCGCGCCATCAATCAACTGGCAGCCTGCATGAAGGCGATGAAGATGGTGGAGTACGATCGCCTGCAATTTTCCGAGATGCCTGCTCCGGACAGATTGTATCAGGCCATCAAGGCGGGGCAGGCGGATATCCGCCGGGAAAGCGGCGAGGTGCGGGCATTCTACGCGACGCTCGATCGCCACGTGACCATCCTTGAAAGCGAGGTGTGGATGGGCGCGAAGCTCAAGCACGAAGCCGTTCCCGCTTTGCGAGGGTATCTCGCGCGCGTGGCCGAGGCCCTGGACGGCGTTGAGGGCGGCGGGCCCGGCCGCATGGATGCGCTCAAGGCGGTGCGCGAAGCCGGCGAGGATTTCGACGAGTACCAGGAGCAGCTCGAGGATCTGCTGGCCGATCGCCCGGATATCTCCGGTTCCGCGCATTTTCACGAATTGATTTCGATGATGGAGGGGGCATATGCCGGCCAGATTCCCAACCATCGCCTGCAAGAAAAGGTCGAAGTAATTTCGCGCATGCAGTCCGGTCTGCGCGGGCGCCTGAAATTGCAGGCGCTGCACGCGCCGCAGGAGCAGGCGACCGTGGACCGCATCCTGCCCTTGCTCGACTTGCAGGAGCGAGGTCTGGAGCTTGTGCTGGCCTTTGTCCAGACGGGCGAGCGCGAGATGCTGCAGCGCGCCTATGACGAGATCGTGCCGGCCACCGTCGAGCTGGTCGAGCTGAAGCTGGAAACCGCGCCCGCGGAGGAGGCGCCGGCGGCGATGCTGGGCTGCCCGTTCTGCGGACAGTCCAATCCACCGGGCAGCGCGCGCTGCGGGCAGTGCGCGCGGCCGCTCGCGGCGCCGGGCGTAAGCGGCGGCCTGGACCTTTACGACAGCGGCGTCTCCGAGGAGAGCGAGGCGCCGCTCAGCGAGAACTTCGCGTTTGTCGTGCAGGTGATCGACGACGTGTCCTCCGGGCTGGTTGGGCCGCGGGACGCGGTCGAGCTGCTGGCGCCGTTCTGGGATACCATCCACGAGGTTGACGCGCGGCTGGGGCCATGGAGGAGCCGGTGCGGAGCACGGGGTCGCCCGAGTTGGCGCGCGCGCACGAGGGTTTCGTGGCGGTCGTGGAAGCGCTCAAGGCGGCCCTGGCGGACATGCTGGCGGCATTCAACGAGGGGAAGTTTCCGGACCTTGGTGCGGCGCGCGACCGCGTGCTTGACATGGCCGGCCTTGTGGAGTATCTGCACAAGGAGCAAAAAGCGACGAGCGGCCGCTAGCCCGTCGGAGACGGGCGGTAAAACCCATGGAAACAGGCGGCGCAGCACGCCGTCAAGAACGATGGTGGCGTCGGCTGTGCCGACCCCTGCCTCTAGCTGCAAACGGTAGAGAGCGTCACGGAAAGCTCGGGCACCGAATACGGCTTGCGCAGAAACGCCGTGAAGCGGTACGCGGTCGGATTGCGGGCGACATCGTCGTTGGCGTAGGCGCTGGACGCGATCACTTTCACCTGGGGATCGAGCGCGAGCAGGTGGCGGAGCGCCTCGCGGCCCCCCATTCCGCCGGGCACCGTGAGGTCCATGATCACCGCGTCGAACGGGACGGCGTCCTCGCGGGCGCGCTGGAAAGCGTCGATGGCCTCGCTGCCGTCGGAAGCGAACTGCGATTCGTAGCCCAGCTCGTGCAGCACGGGGGAGAGCGCCTTGCGGATCTGGTCGTCGTCGTCCATGACCAGCACGCGGCCGCGCCCGGTGCGCTCGTCGTCTGGCTCGGGCTCCTCTTCGGGGCGATTTACCGAGGCGGGCAGGTAAATATCGAAGCGGCTGCCCTCGCCCTCGTGGGACTCCACTTTGATGGCGCCGCCATGGCTGCGGATGATGGATTTTGCCGAGGCGAGCCCGAGCCCGGCGCCTTTCTTCTTGGTGGTAAAGTAGGGTTGGAAGATGCGCTCCTGCGTCTCCGGGGACATCCCCGTGCCCTCGTCCTCGATGCTCACGCAGACATACCGCCCCGGGGGCAGCTCGTCCATGCGGGCGGCCAGGTCGACGTTGTGGGCGCGCACCGTGATGCAGCCTCCGTGCGGCATGGACTGCTCGGCGTTGATGATCGCGTTGTTGAGCACCTGGCTGATCTGCGCGTCGTCGATGGCCGCACTCCACAGGTCTTCGGGGAGGTCGAAGCGGCACAGCACGTTGGAGCCGCGCACCGCGAAGCTGGCCGACTCGCGGATGAGGTGCGAAACGCAGGTGGTTTTGAGCACCGGCGCGCCGCTCTTGGAGAAGGTAAGAAACTGCTGGGTGAGATCGCGCGCGCGGCCCAGCGCCCGCTCGATGTCCTCGATGATGGCCACGGTGTCCACGTTGTTGCTGCGCCGCTTCACGAGGTGGAGATTGAGGCTGACGGTGGTGAGGAAGTTGTTGAAGTCGTGCGCCAGCCCTCCCGCCAGCACGGCCATCATCTCAATCTGCTGGTTCTTCAGGCGTTCGGACTGGGCCCCGACCTGCTCGGTCACGTCGCGGATCGAGGCGAGGATGGCGTGGCGACCGCCGTATTCGGCTTCGGCCGCCGTGATCTCGGTGATCCGCCGGGTGCCGTCGTGCGCCACCAACTGCAGACGCGCGGTGGCGCCGGGCTGAAGGGGATGGCGGAAGGGCTGGCCCACCAGTTCCTGGGCCGGCAACCCGAGGAGCACCTCCGCGGCGGGATTGGCGAACACGATGCGCGACTCGTCGTCAATCAGCAGCAGGGCGTCGGCGTTCACCTCAATGATGCTGCGCAGGCGTGACTCGCTCTGGGCCAGCGCGAGCTGGTACTGGTGGCGCTCCACCGCGTAGCGCATGGAGCGGAGAAGCACGTGACGGTCGATCTCGCCCTTCACCAGGAAGTCCTGGGCGCCGGACTCGAGCGCTTTGTGGGCGAGGTGTTTATAGATCGACTGCGGAGAATCATTCAATGGGAGCGGAGACTACTTCACTCCCACCTACTTCACTCCCACCTACTTCACTCCCACCTACTTCACTCCCACCTACTTCACTCCCACCGGCAGTTTGCCATCG
>VGFD01000189.1 GCA_016868975.1 Armatimonadota bacterium
AATTCCGCTGGCCGAGGAGATCCCCGTGGCTGCCGCGGTGGATGAAATTCCGCTGGCCGAGGAGATCCCCATGGCTGCCGCGGTGGATGAAATTCCGCTGGCCGAGGAGATCCCCATGGCTGCCGCGGTGGATGAAATTCCCGCGGAAGCGCCCCCGACCGCCGCGGTCGAGGCGATGGTGCGGGCCGCGACCGTGAACGACATCCCAACGGTCCCCCCCGCGGAGGGAAATCCCCCGCACGACGAAACTCCCGCCGTCGGGTCGCCGCCCTCTCCGCTGCGGCCGCCGAGCCCGCCGCCGTCCACCGAGTTGAGCACCCTGGCGGCCGGCGCGCTGATTGCCGACGAGGAGATCCTGCAGCCCAGGAAAGAGCTGCGACGCTCCCGCTGGACCTATGAGGAGGAAGAGGGGACGCGCCCCTCCGATCTCTTTCCGCTGCGCGGACGACGCGGACAACAGGCCGGCGCGGATGCCTGGGAAGAGGCACGACAGGCACGCGAATCCCAGCAGACAGCGGCGCGCGAGCAGGCCATGGCGCAGCAGGCGGACGAACTCCAATCGCTGCAGCAACCCGCAATAGACGATGTCGCACGTGAAACATCCGAAGCGGTCGAGGCGGCGCTCGCGGAAGGCCGCATTCCGGCCCACGGGATGGAATCGATGCCCCAGGAAACGGCGGAGCCGCCCGCGCCATCATCGGTCGGGAGGGTGGAGGAAATGGTGCCGGCCGAAAATTCTGCAGCGCCGCCAGGACACCGTCCCATGCTGGCACCTTCGCCCGCGCGGCAGCCGGAGGCGCCCACCCACATCTCCGGCGGGTCCAGCGACAACGACCTCGTCATCGCGCAGGTGTCGATTTCCGGCGAGGTGGAGCCGCGCCGCGAAATCGTTTTCGAGATGCACTTCCGCAACAATACCGCGCAAACCATCCGCAGCATCACGCTGCGCTGCGACATGCCGCAGCACACCTCGTATATGCCGGAGAGTACCACCTTCAACGGGCACCCGGTCCCCGACGAGCGCGGGGCATCTCCGATCTCCATGGGGCGTGGCCTGTTTCTCGGTGATCTGGAGCCGGGCCAGGAAGGGCGCGTCGGCTTCAAGTGCATTTTAAATCCCGGGCTGCGCGACGGTACCCTGGTCCAGCACACCGTGTACCTGCTGCAGGAAACCCGCGCCATCGCCACCCACACCTGCTTCACGCGAGCGCGCGGCGAAGCGATTTTCGATCGCGAAGGGTGCAAGATCAGTGCCGCGCCGGCCCACCTCGTGGCGCCCGAGGATGTCATTGACTATACCTTCGCGGTGCGCAACGTGGGCAGCGCGCCGGCCACCGGGGTCACCCTCATTGGGCGGCCACCGCCGCACGTCAGCTACGTGCCCAATTCCACCCGCTGGGAGGGGCGCGTGCTGGTCGACGTGGAGGGCACCTCGCCGCTGTTCTCGGCAGGCGGATTGTACCTGGGCACCCTGGCTTCCGGGGAGGCGCACAGCGCGTCCTACCAGGTCCGCGTGGCACGTCCGCTGGACAACGGCGCCATGCTTGAGTGCGGCGGCGAGGTGCGCAGCCACGAGTTGGAGACCCTCGCGGTGGCGCCGATGCGCCACCAGGTGGTGGCCGCCTCTGCGTTCGCCGAGCAGCGTCTGCGCGGCGGCTGCGGCGGCCTCAATATGGTCAACCTCATGCGCAACGACGAGGAAGTCCGCGACACCACGCCGGGCGAGCTGCTGATGTTTGATATCAGCGTGTGCAACAGCGGCGACGCCCACGCGCAATCGGTGCGGGTGGGCGCGGAAATTCCTACCCACGTGCAATACGTGCCGGGCACCGTGCGGCGTGACGGGCAGAATGTTCCGGACGGCGTGGACGGCGGCAACGTGTTGCTCTCCGAAGAAGGGCTGCTGCTGGGCCGGGTGGAGGCCGCGATGCCCGGTCAGGAGGCACGGGTGCATCACGTCACCTTCCAGGGCCGGGTTTCGTGGCCGCTCCCCAATGGCGTGGAAGTGGTGACCTCCGGGTGGATCGCGGCCCACGACGTGATGCGTCAACCGCTCACCAGCGTGCGCGCGCTGGTGCACTCCTCTCCGCGCTTCGAATCCAATCATACCTGCATGGCGGTGGATCCGGTCGGGCGCGTAAGACCCGGCGAAATCCTGACCTTTACCATCCGTTACAAGAATTCCGGTGATGCGCCGGCTGAAAACGTTGTGCTGCGGGCCGGCCTGCCGGCCGAGGCGCCCTATGTCGCCGGCTCCACGCGACACGACGGGCGCACGCTTCCCGACGAAGATCAGTCCAGCGTGCTTTTCGGTGAGCACGGTTTCCACCTTGGGACGGTGGACGCCGGCGCGAACGGCGAGGTCTCATTCCAGGCGCTCGTGCGGTCGCCGCTGGATCGAGGAACCATCATCCGCAGCAAGGCAGCGCTGACCTGCGCGGAGTTGCCCCCCATGGCATTTCCTCCCATCACCCTCGAGGTGGTGTCCTCGCCGGATTTCGGCTCAGAAAAAGTCAACCGGCTGGAAGTCACGCCGGCCGAAACCGTACGGCCCGGAGAGACGCTGCAATACGTCCTGCACTTCAAAAACGCCGGTGACGCAAACGCCAACGGCGTGGTGCTCCGCGCGCGAATTCCGAATGACGCGACGCCCATCGAGGGCAGCCTCACCCTGGATGGGAAAAGCCTCGCCGACGTGGGCGGCGTGCCGGCCATTTTCTCGGCGGAGGGCCTCCGCCTGGACGACGTGCCGGCCGGCCGCGGCGGCCGTGTCACCTACGCGACAACGGTCAACCGCCCGTTGGAGAACGCCACCCAGATCTACCACGCGGTGACCATCGCCTGCGATCAGGCTCGCCCGGTGGAGACTAAAGCAGTGCTGGTGATGGTCACCTCAGCACCGGATTTTTCCTCCGTCGAGCGCAACCGTCTCGACGTCTTCCCCAAGGGCGACGTCACCCCCGGCCAGAAACTGGTCTACACGCTCGACTACCGCAATTCCGGGGATGCGGACGCCAGCAACGTCTTCGTCAAGGCGCGCCTGCCGGCGCACACCAGTTACGTGCCTGAGTCAACCCGAGTGAACGGCCTACCGGTGGCGGATTTTCGCAACACCAGCGCGCTGTTTTCCCAGCGCGGCCTGGTGATCGGAAACGTACCCGTGGACCTGGGCGGCAAGGTGACTTTCGAGGTGCGGGTGAATTCGCCGCTCGACAACGGCACGCCGCTGGAATGCCAGTCGCACATCGGATGCGCTGAGGCAAGCGGCGCGGTGGCCACCAACAAAGTGGAGAATCGGGTCGTTTCCGCACCCGATTTCAACCAGGAGGATTCCAATTACCTCACCGCATCGCCCAGCGGCGAGATCCAGCCCGAGGAGACCATCAGCTACACGGTGCGCTACAAGAACACCGGCAACGCACGCGCCCGCGGCATGGTGGTGCGCGCCGAGATCGACCGGAACGTATCGTACCGCCCTGGCTCCACACTGCTCAACGGACGGCCGGTGCCGGATGCGAAAAATCTCTCTCAGATATTTACCGGGGCCGGCCTGCCCATCGGCGCGGTGGACGCTGAGGAATCCGGGGAGCTAACCTTCCAGGCGCAGGTGCACTCTCCGCTGGATAACGGCACCACCTTGTCGGCACAGGCCTTCCTGGTGAGCGAGGCGCTCGGACAGGTCGCCACCAACCGCATCACTCACTCGGTGATGAGCCTGCCTTCGTTTTCCGATCCTGCCTTCAACCGGCTGGAAATTGCCCCGGCCGGCCCGGTGCGCCCCGGCGATCGGCTCACCTGCATGCTGCACTACAAGAATACTGGCAGGGCGCCTGCACTGGCGGTCAGCGCGCGCGGCGACCTCCCGCAACACGCGGCGCTGGTGACCGATTCGCTACGGGTCAACGGCCTGCCGGCTCCGGCCGAGGAATTTCTCAGTGATTCCGGCCGCGCCCTGGGCCGCGTGGCCGCCGGCGAAGGCGGCAGCATCTCATGGATGATTGACGTACAGCGGCCGCTGCCCAACGGTACCGCCATCACTGCGGCGGCGTGGCTGCGAGACGCATCGGCGGGAACCACCCAGCTCACCTCCCCGCAGCTGGTGGTTTCCTCGCGAGTGGATTTTTCGCCGCAGGCCGGCAACGAAATTGTTCCCTCCGCGGAGGAGAGCGCACCCGGCGAAACCGTGATGTACACCATCCGCTGGCGCAACGCCGGAGACGCCAACGCCGGCGGGGTTTCACTCGCGGTGCAGCTGCTTTCCTCAGAGCTGTCGTACGTTCCGCATATGACCACGCTCAATGGAATGCCGGTGCCGGAAACCGGGCCGGTGGGACAGTTGCTGCTGCAACACGGGCTGCCGGTGGGCGACGTGCCGGCCGGAGGCGGCGGGGAAGCCACCTTTACCCTGCGGATCGGAAAACGGACTGCCGACGGCGCGCGACTCGGCGTGCGTGCCGAGATCCGCTGTGATCAGGCAGCCCCGATGGCGCTCGAAGCCCCCCCGCTGGGAATCAGCGCGCCGCCGGATTTCTCCGACGCGGCGTACAACAACCTCGAGGCGTATCCGGCTGGAAAGGTGGCCTGCGACGAACTGCTCACCTACACCGTCAACTACGGCAACCGTGGCAACGCCATCGCCACGGACGTGCAATTGCGCGCGCAGTTACCGGAGCACACCGCGTACGTGCCGGGCACCACCTTCCTCAACGGGGAGCCGGTGCCGGACGCTGCGGGCTCTTCTCCTTTGTTTCGTAGTCCGGGGCTGGCAGTCGGCGTGGTCGGGCCACAGGCCTACGGCAACGTGGTCTTTCAGGTGCGGGTCAACTCGGATCTCCCCAACGGCACCAGCATCAACTGCACGGCCACCATCGAGTGCGGCGGAAAATACGCCTTTAATACCACCACTACCCGCAACAACGTTTCATCCACCCCGGATTTTGGCGGGCCGGACGGCGCGCATCTGGAAGTGTCCCCGGTGGGCGACGTGGGTCCCGGCGACACGCTCACCTACCTCTTCAACTATCATAATCGCGGCAACGCGACCGCCACTCACGTCGCGCTGCGCACGCGGCTGCCGGAGCACACCCGCTACCTGGCCCGCAGCACAAAGCTCAACGGCCCGCCGGTTCAGGACCTGGCCGGCACTTCACCGCTTTTCACCGAGCGTGGGTTGGTGCTTCCGGAAGTGCCCTCCGGAATTTCCGGCCGCGTCTCGTTCCGCGTGCAGGTGGACTCTCCGCTGGCTTCCGGCACCGAAATTCCCGCCCAGATGACGCTGACCGGACAGCAGATCGCCCAGGTAGCCTCTAATCGCGTGCTCACCACGGTGATCGCGTATCCGGATTTCGCGCCCGGCGAGGCCACCTACATGCAGGTTTTTCCGCAGGGACAGGTGGCGCCGCGCCAGGTGCTCACCTACGTGCTGTATTATCAAAACACCGGCACGACGCACGCCGAGGCGCTGCAGGTCTCCAGCCACCTGCCGGTCGGCACGACGTACCTTGCCGGCAGCACCCGCGCCAACGGCTACGCTGTCGCCGATATCGACGGTGTATCGCCGCTCTTCGTGGCCGACGGCGTGCTGATCCGCGGGGTGGAAGCTGGCGTCTCGGGGAACCTGTCGTTCCAGGTGCAGGTGGAGGAAGGTGCGGCGGACGGCCTCGCCGTTCAGACCCGAGCGGATCTGCAAACCGTGCCGGCCACTTCCCCGGCCAGCGTGACCGCGACGGCGGTGACCGTCTGGCGCGGCGCCACGGTGATTGCACCGCCCTCCATGGCACCCCTGTCGCCCCCCTCGCCTGGCATGGTGATTGCCCCCCCCTCGGCCGGCCTGCGCGAGTCAGCCCCGGTGCCGGCTTCGCCGGTCATCGCGGCACCCTCCGCCAGTCCCGCGATTGTACCGCAGCCAACCGTTCCGGAGGCCGACACACCTTCACCGGCCGCGTCCGAAGTCGAGATCCGGCTGCCTCTCGAGCGGATGGTTTCTCCCACCGAGCCGCCGGAAATTGTGGCTACCCCATTACCCCCGGCCGAGCGTCGGCTGTCCCTGGATATCGAGCGTCTGCGGCGGGTGCGCGAGGAGCGCCGCGACCTGGAGCCGGACGAGGCCGCGGAGGAAACCCGCGAGATTCCCTCGGTGGAAGCCCTGGTGGACACGCGCGTGCGGCCCGAGCCGGCCGAGGCCACCGCGAAAGAAGAGGCGCACCAGCAAAGCGACGTGGTGGCGGAGGAGAGTTCGGTCGCTCCGCCCGTGATTGAGGAAGAACTTCCGCCCATGCCGGTTGTTGCAGACGCAAAGATTCCGATTGCCGGGCCCGCGATGGTCGAAGAAGAAATTCCAGCAGCCGTCGAGGACGAGATTCCCACGGCAGCGGCAGCCGTCGCTGAAGAAGGCGCCCTTCCAGCCGCCGAGCAAGAACTTCCGCTGGCCGGCGCGGTCGCACATACGCCGGTCTTCGAGGAGTTCATCCCGGACGCGGCCCGCGTACCGCCCACCGCTCCCGAGGAAACGTCAACCACCGGCGACGAGACTGAAATATTTGCTGCCGAGCCGACTGGCGAATCCGACGAGGCTCTGGACAGCGGCGACCTGCCACTGTCGGTGTACCTGACCATCACCCGCGATCAACTCGAGGCGCTGCGCCGGCTGCAAACCAGCCAGGCCGGTCTGCTGACCCACTTCGAGGTTTCCGCGCAGTTGATGGGGCGCAGCTTCTATGGCACCTATCGGGCGGACGACACCAAGACGCTGAACGCGTTGATGGGCTCGCTTTCCCGCTCGCTGTCGGAATACCATCGCAGCCACCGGACCCTGTTGGCGCGCCTCATCAGCCAGATGGAGGGTGGTGAAGCACTGGACCTCGTAGCCGTCGATGACCCCTCGCACGAGGAGGCCCTGGGGCGGATCGACGACTTCGTGACCCGCTTCTACGCGATGCAGGAGGAGGCGCCGCTGGCCTTCAGCCCTCCCCGCCACGACTCCGGCAAGAAGAGCTTCATTGTGGGCGCCCACATGCCGCGCATGGAATACCAACTGGTCCGCCGTCTCATTGAGGAGTCGAAAGGGTACGCCGGCTTCCTGCGCCATCTCATTTTCGTGCAGACGTTGATGGGCACGGTTACCGCGGCGCGCCAGGATCGCTCCGCGGAAGATCTGGACGGCCTGCTCCGGGAATACGGCTCGGCCATGAAATCGGCGCTCAATCGTCTGCTGGTAAATGCACGCAGCGGCAAGAAGATCGACCTGTCGCGCACCAACCGCCAGCTCGAACGGGCGCTTCAGGCTCTGGTGGACTTCCTCCATCAGAACCTGTAAAAGTATTGCCGGCAATACGCCTTGACAAATCCTGTCGTAGAGCCGATGTAGCTATGGTGACCGCTTCCGGCGCGACTCCCCTGCCCTGCTTTCGGGCCTTGTTGGCCATGGCGATGCTGGCCTCGCTGTTCCTCCCGGGCACCACCGTGGCCGCCGTTGGCCGCACGCCGAACGCCGCGTTCCAACTGGAGGCCGAGGGCGTGGGCGACCTCATCCGCCTGCGCTGGCGCTGGCAGGGCGAGCCGCGCAATTTCGACGGCTGCGTCGTGTACCGAAGCACCACTCCGCTCGATCTCCCGGAACTGGACGTGGTGGCGGATCCGGTGGCGCGGATCTCGGTCCGCCTGGAGAGCGGCAGCCACACCGACGCACTGGTGGCGGACGGGGTGCGCTATTTCTACCAGTTGAAATTGTTCCACGGGAAACAGGGGGTTTACAGCAACATCGTGACAGCCGCCACAGCGCCGCGCAGCTTGCAGTCGGCACAAGCGCCGGTCATCCGAGTGGACAAGCGCCATTACCTCCTCGAAGTTGCGGAGCGCGACGGCACGTTGCTCAAACGTTTCCCCATCGCACTGGGACGCAATCCGGTGCGTCGCAAGCTGCATCAGGACAACGCCTCCACCCCGGAAGGGGTGTATCACATCATCGGGCGGCAGGCCAGGGCTACCTATTATCGCGCGTACGATATCGACTATCCCAACGCCGCCGACCGTGCCCGCTACGATCGGGCGCGCAAGCGGCACCAATTGCCGCTTCCCATTCCCGACATCGGAGGAGAAATCCAGATTCACGGCCGCGGCATCAACTCCAACTGGACCTTTGGCTGCATGGCGCTGCGCAACCAGGACATGGATGAGCTCTTTGGCTGCCCGGCCATTACCACCGGTATCCCGGTGCTCATCTTCGGCCAGGAACTGTCTCGCGAGCGGGTGGAAGCCCTCTGGCGGAAAAGCGGGACGCAGTAGCGGCGGAGGACTACACGTCGACGACCTGTCAACTGGTGCGGATGTTTCAGAATCTGGTCGGCAACGCCATCAAGTTCCGTAGCGAGTCTCCGCCGCGGATTCACTCTCGGCCCAGGAGACGCCTCCTCCTGGTGTTTCTCGGTCACCGACAATGGAATCGAAATCGCCGACCAGCATAGTGAGCGCAGCTATACCGCAGTGGGCGTACGAGCCGAGTGCCTGCGCAGGCATCGCATCGGACTGGCCATCGGCAAGAAAGACCGTGGAACTACACGGGGACGCATTCCAGGTGGAAACAGCCGACGGGCAGGGGACGCTTCTGCGTCACCTTTGGGCGCCAGGCCAGGAGCCATCCTATAGTCCGGACCCGCGGTTTACCAGGAAGGGCCGCTTCGGCTATAATAGGGGGGAGCATCTCTCTGGATGAGAGGCGGCTCCACCATTACGCACAGGCCCGGCTACCCTCGGGCACCCAGGGAGGGCAATGTTCGATTTCAGCCAGGCTTCCGTTCCGGAAGTACGCCGCAAGCCGACCACCGGCGTTACCGGGGTCGGACGGGTTCGCGAGGTGGGGGGCGTCGAGAGCGGGGGCGCCACCGCCCCGGTCGCCGAGGCGCGCCTGCCGGCCATGTTCGGGCCGGTCTACGGTTTCGCGCAGAACATGGGGTTGATACAGAACCGCACGCTCTTGATCATGCAGTCGCGACACATCCGCGACATCACTCGCCAGACCGATCTGTTCGACAAGGAAGACGTCCGCAAGAAATTCTCCAACGCGCTGGTGATGGTGGCGGCGCACAGCCCGGAGGAACTGGAGATCTTCCTGCTGACCACGCAGCGCATGGCGCAGTCCGGCCACAGCGAGCGGTTGGCCGCGTTTTTCGATCAGGTCACCGAAGCGCTCACCGATCGCGTGAAAAAAAAAGACGATGACGACGAGGACGTGATGGGTGATGAGGAAGCGTTCCCCATTCCTCAACATCCGGACGAAGATCTGGTGGCCCAGATCCGCGAGACGCTGGAGAAGCAGTTCGCCCGGGCGCGCTCGCGC
>VGFD01000190.1 GCA_016868975.1 Armatimonadota bacterium
GCCCGCCTGCCGGCCGCCGGGCCCTCCACGCTGGGCGCCCTGGTGGTTGGCGCCCACGTCGATCACCTGGGACGCGGCCAGGACCCCACCTCGCTGGCCCGCTCCGGTGAAAAAGGGAAAGTCCACTACGGCGCGGACGATAACGCATCCGGCGTGGCCGGAATTCTCGAGATCGCCCGCGTCCTGGCCTTGCGGCGCACGCAATTGAAGCGCGAGGTGATTTTCGCCGCGTGGTCCGGCGAAGAGTTGGGGCTTCTCGGCGCCTCGTATTTCACCCGCACGTGGGGCGGCAAGCGCGAAAATCCGCACAGCCTGCAGCCCTCCATCGCGGCCTACTTAAATCTCGACATGGTCGGGCGCCTCAAGGACAGGCTGGTGCTGCAGGGATTCGGCTCCAGCAGTTTCTGGCCGCGCGCGGTGGAACGCGCCGCGGCGCCACTTGGGCTGGCCGTCGTGCCGCAGGACGAGAGCTACCTGCCCACCGACGCCACCGCCTTCTACCTGGAGGGCGTGCCCATCCTCAACGCCTTCACCGGCGCGCACGCCGAGTATCACTCGCCGCGCGACCTGCCCTCGCTCATCAACTGGGAGGGTCTCGCCCGGGTGGTTGCGCTGATGGCGCGCGTCGCGGAGCAGATTGCCACCAGCGACGCCACGCTGGAGTATCGCCGCATGGAAAAGCCGTCCCAGCAGGAGTCGCGGGCCGGGCTGCGCGCCTACCTGGGAACCATCCCTGACTACGCGCAGGGCGACGTGCAGGGCGTCAAGCTCTCCGGGGTGGCGGCGAAAGGGCCCGCGGAGGCCGCCGGAGTGCGGGCCGGGGACGTCATCGTGGAACTGGCCGGCCGCCGCATCGACAACATCTACGATTACACCTACGCCATCGAGGCGCTGAAAATCGGGGTCCCGGTCAAGGTGGTGGTGACCCGAGACGGGCAGCGCGTGGAGATGACCGTGACGCCGACCTCTCGGGAATAGTCATCCGTTAACAATTTTGGTTGGAATCCGGAGGGCCTTCGGAATACACTTTCCCCGGGACATGGGGGCGTTCCGATGACATACACTATGGCGGGAGCACGCCCCAAATACGCTATGGAGGCTCCTCCCCGATGATTGCGACACTTTCCCCGGCGCTGGCGGCGCCCGGGCCGCAGTCGCCGGCTCGCCCGCAGGCGTGCCCGACCGATCCGCCGGCTCCTCCCACGGACGGCATAGACTTCTCTGAGCTTGACACCGCCGAGAAGGCAGCTCTCCTGCCCATCCTCGAGCCGGGCGTGCAGCTCGGCGCCGTGGCCGGCCTGCTCATGGCCATGGCCGGCGCGATGTCCGGCGGCGCCGCTCCCACTGTGAGCATGGCCGTGCTGACGAAGCTGAACGCCGACCAGGACTGCAGCGTCACCTATCAAATCGACGCCAACCAGGTGGATAGCCCGGTTTCCGGCGCGGGCGCGATATACGGCCAGTACGCCGGCGCCACGTCCACCGTCGACGCCGCCGCGGGCACCGGGACGCTCAACGAGTTCGTGGGCCACTCCCAGTCCTCGCTGACCTTCAAGCTCGACGAGGAGAAAGAGGCGCTCACCGCGTCTGGCAAGATCGGCTCGGTCGATGTCGACCTGGCGTTCACCCCCCTGATGTCCAAGGGCAAAGGCGACGTGAACGGCTTCCACGTGGAGGGCACCGTGGGCGGCCAGCCCTACCTCATCGACAACATGTTCATGGGGCCCGGCGCCACCGAAAATCAGCAGCTGATGGCCAGCTGGGGGCGCCTGGGCGAAACCCAGATCAAGAAGAATTACGCCCTGACCATCCTCGACACGCCGGATGGCGCGCAGGCCACCATTGTTGGCGGAGGGACCTTCGGGACCCATCGCCAGGAGGTCGACGTCCGCGTCACCGTGAGCTGAGATCATTCCGAGTTATCTGGAGGCTCACGCGGCCTCTTTTTATTTCAGCGGATATTGTTCCGGAGGCGTGTCGGTGAGATCTTCCAGGTCGAGCTGGGTGATGGCGTCGGTCTCCCAGCCAGTCCCCGAGTGCTTGGTGCGGGTCATGCCGCGGCCCCACACCAGGCGCCCGCGATCCAGGTCGATCTGGTAGGATCCCCAGCCGTGGAACTCGCGGCGCCCGCTCTCAGTAGGCAGAGTCATGGTGGGACAGTCCCACTCAATGGTGCCGGTGAGCCGGCCCTTGACCAGCGACACCTTGCGGAGCACGTAAATGACCGTGGCGTCCATGGGAAATTGATGGGGCCGCGCCTGGGCGCGCCAGCTGCCGCCCAGGGGGACGGGGGCCGGCGGAAGCGGATACCACGCGCCCGGGAGCACCGCGTCCGGTGGCACGTCCGAAATCCGCCCCTGCGGGGTGATCTCGCATTCGTGCCTGTCACCCTGCTGGAGTGGCGCGTCCTCGCCGCGCACGCCTTCCACGGTGATTTCCAGCCGCGCCGCGCCGTTCACCACGCGCAAGACGCGGGTCCGCAGGATGAGGAGGCGCTCCGACGCCGCGTCTCCGCGACCCTGACCAAAGCCGGCGCGGCTTTCGGTCTTGAGGGACAGCGCGGACACGTAGTCTTCGCCGGGTTCGTAGCGATAGGCGAGGTGGAACTCCGTCAAGGCACGCCGAGATTCGGGCCGGCGGGGGGCAGGCCCTCCCGAGGGCCGCGCGAATCCCCGTCCTCGTGCGGATTGCTTTTCAAGGCGAGCCCGGCGCCTACAGCGAGCGCGCCGCTGTGGAGTACCTGCCGAGCGCCGAGACGCGCGGTTTCGAAGCCTTCGAAAGCGTGTTCGAGGCGCTGGAGCGGGGCGACGTGGATCGCGCTATCCTACCCATCGAGAACTCGCTGGCCGGCAGCATCCACCGCAACTACGACCTGCTGCTGCGGCACGCCCTCCCAATTGTCGGCGAGGTGAGCCTGCGCATCCGCCATCATCTCCTCGCGCTGCCCGGGGTGAGGCTCGGCGAGGTGCGGCGCGTCATCAGCCATCCCCAGGCGCTGGCGCAGTGCGAGCACCATCTCAGGGACCTGGGGATTCCCGCGGAGGCCGCCTACGACACCGCGGGCGCGGCGCGGCGCGTGCGCGACGAGGGGTTGCGCGACACGGCGGCCATCGCCAGCCGCCGCGCGGCGGAAGTCTACGGTCTCGAGGTGCTCGCCGAGGACGTCGAGGACGACCCGCACAACTTCACACGCTTCATCATCCTGGCGCGGGACGCCGAGCCCTTGCGGGCAGGGGTGGCGGCGCGCACTTCGCTGGTGTTCTCACTGCGCGACGGCCCGGGGATGCTCTTCAAGGCGCTGTCCGTGTTCGCGCTGCGCGAACTGGACCTCACCAAGATTGAGAGCCGCCCACTCCGCGGCGCCGGCGGCCTGCGGCTGCCCCCCGAATCGGAGCAGCGCTGGCGGTACCTGTTCTACCTGGACGTGGCCGCCGCGCACGGGGACGCGGCGCTGCAGAACGCATTGCGCCACCTGGAGGAGATCGCGCCCTTCGTGCGGCTCCTGGGATCGTATCCACGCACGGCTTAGCGCCAGGCCCCGTCACCGCGTTTAAGCCGCCCCAGGGGTAAAACAGGGAAGCACCGTTCCAGGTAACTGCGTTTAGCCCGCTCGGGACTTACCTTTTTCGAGTTCCGCGTGATAAACTGATGGAACCGCGCACCCTGGGAGTACAGATGGATCCACTGGCCAGACGCATGATGACCGGACAGGCGACGGGCGTTGCCCGCCCCGCGGCGTCCCGCGCGTCGGACACCGCCCTGGCGGCCAGCAAGGCGGATACGCTGATGGACCTCACCACCCTGATGTCGGCGCGCATCTCGGCGGCGTTTCACGAGTACATCGAAGCCGCGGGATACCAGCCCCCGATCCACGAGGCGGAGGAGCATTTCGACCCGCACGTCGCGTTCGAAGGCCACGACGAGCCGGAGCCGCAACTGAGCCAGCAGCGCGAGTTGTCGTTGAAGGGCAAGGCGACGTTGCAGCCCGACGTGGCCGCGCGGGGACGCACCCATCGCCCGCCCGGCGCGGAGGCCGCGAAGCCGCAACTGATGGCCAGCCCGCAAGAGGTGGCAAAGCTGACCGAGTCGATCGTGCCGCTCGCCATGGAGGGCCTGCTCAACCGCGCCCACCGAGACGAGGCGGCCCGCAAGCGGGACGCGGCCAAGTTTATCTTGCTCATCTTGAAGGCGCACGGAAACTACGTGTACGACCACTGCACGCGGCTCGTGGACCTCGCGCTGGCGCTTTCCAAGGAGCTGGGCATCGAGGACGAGCAGGTGCATCGCGAGGTCGAGGACGGCATCGTTTATCGGGACCTCGGCGAGGTGACGTTTTTTCTCACCAAGCAGTCGCCCCGCCAGCGGGACGCCCTGGCGGCCTACCTGGCCGGGGTGGAAATCGCGCAGGACTCGCTGCTCCACGATGTCGGAAAAATCCAGGTGCCGCAGGAAATTTTGTACAAGCCCGGACCTTTGACCCCGGAGGAGACGCAGATCATGCGCCAGCATCCGGTGTGGGGCGCGGAAATTCTCAGCAAGATTCCGCCGCTGCAGCACGCGGTCCCGGTGACCCGCCACCACCACGAGCGCTGGGACGGCGGAGGATATCCCTCCGGCCTGAAGGGCGACGAAGCGCCCCTGGCCGCCCGCCTGGTGACCGTCGTGGATACCTTCGACGCGCTCATCTCGGATCGCCCGTATCGGCCCGCGCTGCCCTTTGACGTGGTAATGGACGAGATGCGGCGCGGCGTCGGCACCCAGTTTGATCCCGACATTTCCCGCGCGTTTCTCGGGATCGTCGATCGCGTGTGGAGTCCGGAACGTCAGTACTGATGATTGATCGCCGCGCAAATCTGTCCGTTGAGGCATTTCTCGAGGAATACGCTTATCCGTGCAAGCCGGTAATCTTGCAGGGCCTGACCGATCACTGGACCGCCCGCAAGTGGACAGTTGACATGTTCGCTGAGCGATACTACCACGTTGAGGTCGAAGTGTCGCGCAACGACAGTCCCTACCTGGGCTGGACGCAGATGAAACTGGGCGACTACATCCGCGACATACGCAAGCCGCAGGTCGGCCGCCCGTACTACCTGTCGAGCTGGTATTTTCGCATCGATTGCCCGGAATTGCTCAACGATTTTTCGGTTCCGCCGCATTTTTCGGACGACTGGTTCGGGCTGCTCGATGCGCAGTACCAGCCCCCCTTGATGTGGCTGTTCATCGGCCCGCCGGGTGCTGGTTCCTGGCTGCACATCGACATCGGCCTGACCAGTGCGTGGAACGTGCAAATCACCGGGCGCAAGCGCTGGATTTTGTTTCCACCAGACCAGAGCAGGCTGTTGTACGGCGGGCAGGTGGACGGATTCAATCCCGATCTGGAGAAATTCCCTGATTTCGCGCGGACCAGTCCTATCGACTGCGTGGTCGAGCCGGGCGAGGTCATCTTCACGCCGACGCTCTGGTGGCACCAGACCTCCAGTCTCGAAGAAGGCATCGCGCTGACCGCCAACTACGCGAATGACACCAACCATCCCCACGTGCTCAACTGGCTGAAGGCCAACCGCCGCTGGGTCCGCGAGCGCGGCAACCCGCGCCTGGTGGAAATGTTCGAAGCCATCGCAAGGGAGCGCGCCGTGCGCGGGATGGAGCCGGTGCGCATGTCCTGACCGCGGGAGCGGTGCGTAGTCGTCTCCACCGCAGCCTGAGACGCCTTTCGCGAGATTCTACGTGACTGGCGTCACCGCCGCGGTGTCCTCTTCGCCGGTGCGGATGCGGTAGATTTTTTCCACCGGCAGCACGAAGATTTTCCCGTCGCCGACCTCGCCGGTGCGGGCCGCGGACAGGATGGCCTGCACCGTGGCATCCACGAAATGCTCGGAGACGCCGATCTCCAGGCGGACCTTGTCGTTCAGCTCCATTCTCACGGTCATTCCGCGGTAGGTCTCCACCGGTTCGATTTCGCCGCCGTGGCCCTGCACGTGGGTCACCGTGAGGCCGCGGACCTCGGCGCGAAAAAGGGCCTCCAGCGTCTCCGAGAGTTTTTCCTCGCGGAAGATGGCGACGATCAGCTTCATGACTTCGCTCCTTGCACTAGGATGGCGCCCTCGCCGCGGGTGTACGCTTCCTCGCCGTGCGCCGCGATGTCCAGGCCCATGCTTTCGTCACGGGCCTCCGCGCGAATGGGCAGCACCAGATTGATCAGCTTGAGCAGCACGAAGGTCATCACGCCGCTGTAGGCCAGCGTGGCCACCACGCCCACCGCCTGCACGCCCACCTGCCCCCAGTTGCCCTGCAGGCCGCCGTCGACCGGCGCCCCCCAATAGTCGTTGGCGAACACGCCGGTCAGCAGCGCGCCGGCAATTCCACCTATCCCGTGCGCCGAAAATACGTCCAGCGAATCGTCAATACCGGTGCGCGCCCGCCATAAAATCATGAAATACGAGGGAAACGCGACGAGCGCCCCCAGCACCATGGCCAGGCGCGGGGAAATGTATCCGGCCGCCGGGGTGATTCCCACCAGGCCGACCACGATCGCGGTCGCGAGGCCCACCGCGGTGACCCGCCGCGAGCGGAGCAAGTCCAGCCCCATCCACACCACCAGCGTCGCGCACGGCGCGAGCATCGTATTCGTGAACGCCAGCGCCGCACTTGCGCTGGCTCCCAGCGCGCTGCCTCCATTGAAGCCAAACCATCCAAACCACAGTAATCCAGCGCCCAGCAGCACGAAGGGTACGTTGTGCGGCAAGAGCGCCCGCCGCCCGTAATCCTTGCGCGGTCCCAGCAGCAGCGCCGCCACCAGCGCCGCAATGCCGGCGTTGACGTGCACCACCGTGCCGCCCGCGAAATCAAGCGCGTTCATGGCCATCAACCAGCCGGAGGAGGCCCACACCCAATGGCAAACCGGTGAATAGACGAGAAGGCTCCACGCCGTAATGAACACGAGATACGCGGAAAACCGCATGCGCTCAACCACAGCGCCGCTGATGAGCGCCGCGGTGATGATGGCGAAACTCCCCTGGTAGACCATGAACAGCATGTGCGGGATGGTGCCGCGGGCGTCCAGGCCCACCCGCTCCAGCAGAAAGTGGCCGCCGCCGCCGATGAAGGCGCGCGCGCCGCTGAACGCCAGGGAATATCCGAACAGCGCCCAGGCGATGCCCACGCAGCCAAAAGCCACGAAGCTCATGGCCAGCGTGTTCAGCATGTTGCGGGTCCGCACCAGGCCCCCGTAGAAAAACGCAAGGGCGGCGGTCATCATCAGGACGAGCGCCGTCGCGACCAGCATCCACGCCGTGTCCGCGGTCTCCACCACGGCGCCGGGCACCAGCAGGCCTTCCAGCACGAGCACCTCCTCAGGAGCCTGTCGAAAAACCCACTCGCGATTGCACCTCTCCAGGTACGCCTGCGGTGCTCGCTTGTACGGACCGGCGACCTCGGATCCCTCACTGCAAGGTGGGTCAGGTGGGCCCCGACACAGGCTTTGAAATTAATTCGACGGCCGGCCCGCCTTTCCTGTCGGGCTGGTCTTAAGCCTTACGACCGATCGGCGGCCAGATCCAATGGAAGATGATCGGCCGGAAGCAGGCTGAAGGGATTTCCAGCCGCCCCTCCAAGCAACGTCCGCGATGAAGCCAGTGATTATCGGGGCCGGACCGGCCGGCCTGACGGCGGCCCATTTGCTTGCCGAGCGTGGCGTTCCCTCGATTCTCCTCGAGGCGAGCGGCGCTCAGGTGGGGGGGCTCTCTCGAACGGTCGCCTACAAGGGATTTTCCTTTGACATCGGCGGCCATCGCTTCTTTTCCAAAAACCCGGAAATCGAGGCCTTCTGGGATCACATGCTGGGAGACGAGATGCTGTCGGTGGAGCGCCTCTCGCGCATCCTGTATCGAGGGCGCTTTTACGACTATCCCCTGCGCGCGCTGAATGCGTTCGGCAATCTCGGGCTGCTGGAAACCTTCCGCTGCCTGGCAAGCTATCTACACGCGCGCCTGTTTCCCCGCCGTTCGGTCAGGTCGTTCGAGGACTGGGTGGTGAACCAGTTCGGCTGGCGTCTCTATGAGGTCTTCTTCAAGACGTACACCGAAAAAGTGTGGGGGATGCCGTGCGGCGAGATCAGCGCTGACTGGGCCGCCCAGCGCATCAAGGGCTTGAGCCTGTGGGGCGCGATCCAGAACGCCTTGCTTGGAGGAAGCGCCGCGAAGACGCTGATTGATCGATTCCGCTACCCGCGCCTCGGACCGGGCACGATGTGGGAACGGGTCGCCGGGCACGTTTCCGCGAACGGCTGCGACCTGCGCATGAACGCCCGGGTGGCGCGGATATTGTGGGGCGAGGACGGCGCGTACGCCATCGGCTACACCAGCGACGGGGCGTTTGGCGAAGTATCGTGTACGGACGTGATCTCCACCATGGATCTGCGCGCGCTTGTTGAGGCGCTCGAGCCGGCCGCCCCTCCCGAGGTGCGGAGCGCGGCCGCGGGCCTGCGTTATCGCGATTTTTTGACGGTCGTGCTCATCGTGGATCAGGCCGAAGTGTTTCCGGATAACTGGATTTACGTCCACGAGCCTCAGGTGCGGGTCGGACGCTTGCAAAACTATAAGCGGTGGAGCCCGGAGATGGTTCCCGACGCGCGGCGCACCGGCCTCGGCCTGGAGTATTTCTGCTTCGAGGGCGACGGCCTGTGGAGCGCAACCGACGAGGAGCTTATCGCGCTGGGTTGCCGCGAGCTGGAAATTCTCGGGCTGGTACCCGCCTCCCGCGTGGTTGATGGCACCGTGGTGCGGGTGCGCAAGGCGTATCCGGTGTACGATGACGGCTATCGTGAAAACGTCCGCCTGATCCGGGATTTTTTCGAGGTCCGGATTCCCAACCTCCACTTTGCGGGGCGCAACGGAATGCACCGCTACAACAACCAGGATCACGCCATGATGACCGGCCTCCTGGCCGCCGAGCGTATCCTGGGCGGCACCCGCGATCCCTGGCGGGTGAACGCCGACGCCGAATACCTGGAAAACGCTTCGCGCGACGAGCCCGACGACGCGCGCGCGGTCCCCGAGCGAGTGTCGTAGGACGGCACCTCTCGTTAACATCCGCTCGGGCGGGGTGGTGTAAACGGCCGCGCCCGTGGTTGTGCGCTCTCCGTCGACGCGCGCTTCGTAGCCTGGGACGTGGCGCCGTTTGACAATGATGCCCAGACCGGATGCCAGCACCCTGACCGCCGACGTCGACGTCCCCGACACCTGCGACGCGTTCGAGCACGACACCACCAGTGGAACGACGCGGCGCGTCAACCCGGCCGCCCCG
>VGFD01000191.1 GCA_016868975.1 Armatimonadota bacterium
TTGCGCCGACGCGTTCTGGACGTGGCGACGCGACTCTCGGAGTCGGACGCCTACGAAGCGGTGATGCTGGGCGAGGTGCTGGAGCCTTCCGCAAAGCTCAGCCCGGATGACAAGCGCACGGCCAGCACGCGGACGTTCGAGGTGCTCACGCTGTGGTTCCGGGATCTGGTGTTTCTCAAGCAGGGCGTCTCCGAAGATCGGCTGGTGAACCGCGACCACGCCGAAGCGTTGCACGCGGCCGTCCATAGATACGCGCTCGACGGTCTGCTGAAGGGCATCAAGGCGCTCCAGGACGCGCGCGCCGAGGTCCGCCAGAACGTCAACAACAAGCTGGTGTATTCGAGGCTGATGCTGGCCCTGCGGGCGCGGTGATGGTCGTTTCTCAGTGCTCGTCCACGCCGAGGTCCCGCAGCTTTGCCAGGAGGCGAGCGGCCGTCGCGCGCGCTTCCTTCAGCTCGCTCTGGACGTCGTTGACCTGGCGCAGTGCCTCGCTGGCTTGCGCCTCCGCGGCCTGGGCCCTGGCGCGCTCGCGGGCGGAGCACTCCCGCTCGCGGGCGGTCTCGGCTTCCAACTCGGACGTGCTGGGCAGCATGTGTCCGTCCTTTCCAAACCAGCGCAGGCGGCGGTCCACGACGCCCAGTAGCATGGGGAGGCTTGCGCAGCGGAACTGCCCGCGACGGTTGGAATGGGTGCGGACGTAGACACCGTTTCTCAAACGGTAGTATTCCACTCCGCCGGTTTCGCTCTGGAATAGAAAATAATCCACTACCTTGAGAACGTCGCGGTAGATGCGCATCTTTCTGCCGCGGTCCTCCGCCTCGGTGGACGGCGAGAGCATCTCGATCACGAGTGTCGGCGTCAAGCCGCCCTCCCGCCAGGGGACCCAGCCCTCCTGTCCACGGTCGACGCCACCATTCACCACGTAGACATCCGGTCCCAGCGCGTCCACGCCGCGCTCGTAGGCGACCGGGGAGTTACAGCCGATGAACGCGCTCCAACCCGTGCGGCGCTGCCACGTGCGCAAGGGCAGCACCAGATCGTCCCAGGACAACGTGCCGTGGACCTGATTCTCCATCGGTTTGCTTTCGTAGAGAAGGTCCCGTTCAACGGCCGCATGCTCAAGCGCCATGGCCAGTCACCTCACCTGGCAACTTCGCGGTGTCTGGAAACGGGCCTGCAAGTCTCTCGATTCCAGCTTCCATTGCGGTGCCTTCCACTTTAATTGTTGGTGAGCGAAGTGTGCCATGCGGATGTTGCCGGATTGTGGCCATTGGATTTCCCCTGTATGAAACTGAAGTAAAATTCTTTCGGGGGAGGGGAGTGCTTTGTGAACGCTTCGCTCCAGTTTGTGAACGACGTGTAAACTCCGCCCGGATCGCGCCGAGATGACGGAGGGCGCGGTGCGTTGGCGTGGAAGGGGCTCCGGGCTCCGCGCACGAAACCCTTTGCTTGTGAATTCCTCAAGTGTCATGGGGGTGTCCAGGTGAGCGAAGAGATCCCTGAAGAAGCGGCGCCGGCGGCACCTGCCCCGGCGGCTCCGCTGTCTCCGGCCGAAGCGAAAGTGCAGCGCGCCATGGAAGTGCTGGGCCGCGCCATGGCCTCCGTGCAGGGAGAGGACAAGAACGTCCTGGCGACTCTCAAGAGCCAGACCGAGCAGGCTGCGCGCCTCTCGGGCGCCGAGTTCGACAAGCGTCTGGAGTTCTGCTACGCCATCGTGTTCAGCCCCGAGCTGTCGACCAACGCGCGCATCCAGTCCGCCGCCCAGGCGTACATCGACGCCGTGAAGGCAATGCAGGACGCATTCTAGAGACCCATTCAGCCACCCTCCGGGGAGATTTAGCCACCCCGTGGCTAAATTTGGGTGAATGAAGCCACCCGCTGGCTAAATTGCTGTAGTACGTGGTTAGCCGCGGGCTGACTTCAGCGCGCTTCCGCAGCCGCAGTCCCGAGTGGCCGGGGTCATCTCGATGATCGTCTCAATCATCTTCTTCACCCGATCGTTGTTGGCGCGGAAGACCTCAAGCACCGCCTCGTGGGAGACCGGCTCCACGCCGGGCTGGCCCTCCAGGCCGTTGTCGTAGTCAGTGATCAGCGAGATGTTCACGTAGCAGATCTCCAGCTCGCGCGCGAGGTACGCCTCGGGGTAGCCGGTCATGTTGATGACCTCCCAGCCCTGGCTCTGGAACCACTTGCTTTCCGCCCTGGTGGAGAAGCGCGGGCCCTGGATGACCACCATGGTGCCCCGCTCGTGCAGCTCGATGGCGTTCGACTTGCCGGCCGCGATGGCCACCTTGCGCATCTGCGGGCAGTACGGCTCGGCCAGGCCCACGTGCGTCGTGATGGGCCCGTCGTAGAACGTGTCTGCGCGGCCGCTGGTGCGGTCCACAAAATCGTCGCACACCACGAAGCTGCCCGGGGCCACCTGCGGCGCCAGGCTGCCGGCCGCGCAGGGCCCCACGATGCGGGTGACGCCGAGCTGCTTCATGGCCCAGAGGTTGGCGCGATAGGGGACTTTGTGGGGCGGATAGCGGTGATCCTTGCCGTGGCGCGGCAGGAACGCGACCTTGCGGCCGCCCACCTCGGCCAGCGCGATGCGGTCGCTGGGCGGCCCGTAGGGAGTCTCCATGGGGATTTCCTCGACGTTGTCCAGGAACGTGTAGAAGCCCGAGCCGCCAAATACGCCGATTTCCGCCTGCTGCATGAATGCTGTCTCCTGTTGGATGGTGGAAGCGCGGATGTACGCAGCACCCGCCGGGGATTCCTGCGGGTGGCCCGCGAAGTGGAACGCTCAGCTTCGTGGAGCCCGGGCGCGGACCACTGAGCCCCGAATCGGTTTGATCGTGGCGCGCGACACGCCCGGGTCAGTTGATGTCCCGTAAGGCGACGCTGCTTGTGTCGCGCGCCACTGAGGAGGATGAAATCGTGGCGGCATCAAGGAAAAGCGCGCAGAAACCGGCTCCCCGAGGAAAGAAGGCGCCGGCCGTCCGCGGAGCGGACAAGCAGGAGGCCCTCTTCGGCGACGTGCTGCGCGCGGAAAGCGAGACCGGCGCCACGCCGCAAAATTCCAACTTCGCGAATCGGCGTGCCGCCGTGCGGGTGAATTCCTTATTGGGCGCGATTCTCGAGCCGATGGCCCTGGGCGCCGGCGACTTGAGCCACCTGCTGCTCGACGTCGAGGGCAATTTAACCCTGGACCTCCTGCCGGAGAAATCCGGCGACCGCATCGTCATTGTGGACCTCAGCGCCGGCGGCTTGAAGGGCGCCACTTCGGGCACCGTCCCGGAGGCGGGCAAGACGGTGGCCCTGCGGATTTTCGCGACCCACGACGACGATCCGGTGCGCGTCCTGGCGGAGGTGGCCTGGAAGCGGCCGCTGCCCATGCAGGGAATGACCGCCTTCGGGCTGCGCTTCGTGGGAATTCATCGCAAGGACTCAGACCGCATCGAAGCCATCGTGCGCTCGGCCACGGAAGGCGCTTGAGCTTCAGAAGGCTGCTGGCGCTCCTGTTGGTCATTCTTGCGAGCGGGCCGGCCGCGGCGCAGGTCTGGAATTATTCCGCGCCCGGGTGTGAGATTTTCGACGTGCGATTTTCTCCGGATGGGAGAAAGGTTGCGTTCGTCCGCAGGTATTATTCGAGGGAACGGCACGCGGAGGGCCTCCGCTCCCGGATTTTAGAAAACCCGCGGTGTGTGGATCCCGAAGTGATGATTGCGGATCTTGGCCAGCCGTCCACCGACGATCATCTCTGCAAGCTCGATTGGGGCTGGGAGCCGGCCTTCTCCCCCGACGGTGACCGGGTGGTTTATTCGCGGCAGGTAAGTCCCATCGGCGCGCAACGCCTGGAGGCGGCCACCTTGAAAGGCAACGAGATCGTGCTGCGCGACCTGTCTTGCGAGGAGGGAGTCGTCGTCGCGAAACCCTCCGCGGGCGCGTATTGCGAGCCGTTGATTTCCCGCGACGGAGGATTCGTCTATTTTACCATTTCGGATGCAGTCGACGGGACCTGGCCGGCCGGGGTCGGAATCGGCCTCGCCGACCTGGGCACCGGCCTCGTGGGAACCCTGCTGCCGCGCCGCAGGAAATTCGGGCAATATCACTTGCAGGGGCCGCGCTGGCAAGTGGGCCACGACGTGCTGTGCGTGCGCCTCACGCCGCGGCGCGACGGCGCGTATCGGGCCGAGTTGCTCAACTTGAGCGCGGGGTCCCGTCGGCTCTACCTGTGGCCCCGCGTTGCGGATCTCTCCGGGGTGGTCGTGGGCATCGGCGCGGACGGCTTCGCCTACGTGAAAACCGCGAAGTGGCTGCGCGTCGATCGGCGCACCGGCAAGACGCGGACCGTCCAGAAACCGCCCTTCCTGGACCGCGCCGGCGGCAGTCCCAACGGGCGGCTGCGCGTCCTCACCTCGGAGCGGGCGTTCCGCGTGCTTGACCGCAAGGGGCGCACCGTGCTGCACCGCAGGCTGGCGGGCGAGATCCTGGAAGTCGACTGGATGCCGAACAGCCGCGGGCTCGCCGTGGTCAGCACGCAGCGCATGGAGGGTCGCTTCGACCGGGACCTGCTCGAGATTTACCGATTGGGGGGTCCAGGGGGCGCCGACTGGATCAGATCCATGGTAGCGCGGCCGCCGATGTGATAAGAAGAGTCCATGAGACTTGTGGTGGCGCGGAACCACGGCTGGCCCAACGGGGCCGGGCGCTGGTTGCTGGGCCTGGGGCTGGCGATCATCCTGGGGACGCTCGTCATCCACGCGCCTCACGAGGCGCAGCCCGCAGGCACCCCGCGGGTGAACACGCTCATCTACTGGCTGCGCTTCGGCGTGATGACCTTGCTCGCGTCGGCGATGTTGCTCCTCTGGCGGCGCGGCGTCATCCTCGACAAATCCGCCATGACCGTTACCCGCTGGTGGGGATTCGCCGCTCCGGCCGGCCCGATCGTGGTGCGCGAGACGAATCCCCGCTCGCTGCGCGACTTCACGGGGATGCGCGTGGTGCGCTCGGGCGAGGCGGATCACTACAAATCCTGGCGCGGGGAAATGTACCACGTGCAGTTGGAGAAATCGGAATCGGTGGCCGGCCAGTGGTGCTTGCGCGAGCGGATCATCGTCGACGACGAATATTCCCGCGCGACGGACGCCGCCGAAGCGGGCCGTCCGCTGGCCGAATTTCTCGACGTGGAATTGATTCTCGCGACCCGTTAACGCGTCAACCCACGTTCCAGATCGCCGCGACCCCGTCCGCCGCGCCGGACGCCAGGATGGTGCCATCCGGCGAAAACGCCACCGCGTGCACCGGTCCGCCGTGGCCCGGCAGGCGGCCAACCGGGTGCTCCCGGCCGACGTCCCAGATGTGTACCGTGCAATCGGAGGAGCCGCCCGCCACGCGTCGCCCGCAGGGAGAGAAAGCGACGGTGGTCACGTCCCCCTTCGTGCCGACGTACTGGCGGGTGGGCGGGGTGCCCGGACGATCCGCCCGCCACAGGCGCGCCGATCCGTCCGCGGAGCCGCTGACCAGCCACGCGCCGGCGGGCGCCCAGGCGACCGACAGCACGCCGCCTGCGTGGCCCTTCCACTCGCCCACCTGCTGCTGCAGTCCCACGTCGGTCAGGCTGATGAGTCGATCGTCCGAGGCGGCCACCAGGAACGCGCCGTCCGGTGCGAAGGCGATGGCGCGCACCGCGGCGCCGTGCGGCTTGAGCCGCACCTCAAGGTCGCCGGTCGCTGCGTGCCACAGGCGGACCGTGCCGTCCCGGGACGAGGTGGCCAGCAGTCGCCCGTCGGGGGCGAAGGCCACGTCGCTGACCAGGTCGTCGTGCCGCAGACGCATTGCGGCGCGCGCCCCGGACGCGTCCCATAAGTCCACCGTCTTGCCCGATCCGATGGCCAGCACGGTGCCGAGGGGCGCGAACGCAAGGCAGGTGATCGGGCC
Source organism: Armatimonadota bacterium (assembly GCA_016868975.1). Classification (GTDB taxonomy): domain Bacteria; phylum Vulcanimicrobiota; class Xenobia; order RGZZ01; family RGZZ01; genus VGFD01. The sequence continues at coordinate 5,926 of VGFD01000191.1, forward strand.
GCCCGAGTGCGGCGCCTCGGTGATCGCTCCGCCGCTGGCGGCATCCCACAGCATCGCCTTCCCGTCGGCGGCGCCGGTGGCCAGCACGGCTCCATCCAGTGAGAACGCCACGGCACGCACCGGCGAGCGATGCGCCTCCACCAGGTAGCGCACCGTGTTCAGCGGACCCGGCGCGACCGGCCTGGCGGACGCCTGGACCCGACGCTCCGCCACCGGCGGCGTGGCGTGGAGGCTGCGCCGTTCCAGCGCGTCCAGCACGTGCTGGACGTTCCAGCGGCGCGCGTGGTCCTTGTCCAGGCACCCGCGCACCAGGGCGTCGAACGGGGAGGGGAGCGGAACCGAGAGGTCAGGCTCTTCCACCACGATACGCGCCATCAATTCGGTGATGTCCTCGGCGTTGTAGGGGAATTTCCCGCTCAGCGAGCGGTAGGCAATGACGCCGAGCGCCCACACGTCCACGGCCGGCGTCCAGACGTCGTTCATGGTTTCCGGCGCGAGGTAGAGCGGCGTGCCCTCAAAAGTGTCTTCCCGAGGACCGCGGCTGGACTCGGTGCCGCGCAGCAGGCCAAAATCCCCCAGCTTCCAGGCGCTTCCGATGCGCAGCAGGTTGCCCGGCTTCACGTCGCGGTGGATCACGCCGAGCCCGTGCAGGTAGGCGAGCGCGTCCGCGAGGTCGCGGAGCAGCGATTGCGTCTCCTCCACGGAAACGGGGCCCTCGGCCAGAAGTTGCTCCGCCGATCCCTCGCCGAGCTGCATGGCCACGTAAATGGTGCCGGCCAGCGCGCCCGAGGCGATGGCGCCGGCCCCCCGGTAGGCCACCAGCCGGGGGTGCTCGAAGCGCGCCATGGAGCGGATTTCTGAAAGCACGGCGGCGCGCTCCTGGGGCCCGCCCGGCCAGAGCAGCTTGATGGCGCAGGTGCCCACCAGGTCGTCGCCGACCATCTCCTCGGCGGCGTACACGCAGCCAAAGTTCCCCTGGCCCAGAAAGCGGTTGAGCTGGTAGCGGCCGTCCACCTCCAGCCCCAGGAGGCGGTCGGGATCGGCGTGGATGGCTTGGGGAGAAAGCGCCTGCGGCGCCTCCCGCTCAGTCTTGTTACGCTTCCACATCGGAGGGAATTTTCGCGGCTTCGCGGACCGGGCCTTCTATGTGTCGCGCGACACGATCAAACCACTAAGCCTCGATCAGCTCCACGTTGGCGCGCGGCAGCATCATGCGGCGGCCGTCGTCGAGCTGGATGCCCACCACGCGGACCTTTGCCTCGGTCTCCACGGCGGTCAGCTCGACGGGTAAATCGACCACCCTGGCCAACAGCCCGAAATTCGGCTCGCGGATGATGCGGACCGGCGATCCGATGTGCATGCCCAGCACCTGATCGCCTTCTTTTTCGATCTGGTCGCCGGGCCACTGGTCGGCCGGCACCGGCACGACGATTTCCGGTCGGATGACGCCCGCGCGAATTTGCGTGGCCCCGGAAATACAGACTTTCTTCTGGTTGGATTTCTTCAGCAATTCGTAGGTCTTGGCCGCCATGCGGATGGGTCCGAAACCCTCGGTGACCACCAGCGTGACGCCCAGCTCTTCGGAGCCGGTGATGGCCACACCCAGGTCGTAGCCCAGCCACGCGCGCAGGTCCGCGTCGTCGATGCCGCCGGCGATGATTCCGGTGACCCCGGCCTTGACCGCGGCCTTGATCACGTCGTGGGTCACGATGGAGCCGCCCACCAGGATTTTCCCGGCGTGCTCGGCCTTGATGTCGGCGGTGGTCATCTTGTAGTCGACGTCCGGCGCCAGCACGTGCAGCGGGCCGGTGACCTCGCCGCCGATGCCGAAAATGCCCTGCACGAAGCCGCCGTACGACTTTACGATCACGCCTTCGTCAGGAATCACGTGGTCGATGACGCCGTCAATGTAGGCGTGCACCTCGACGGGGATGTCGGCCTCGCGGATCATCACCTGGCCGGTCGTTTCCGAGATGATTTCGATCTTGCCGTCGCGCGGCGAGGTGGCGACGCTTTTGAAGAGACCGAAGAATCCTTTGCTGATCGCGATCTCCTCGTCTTTCTTCACGAGGTCGCCTTCCTGCTTGAGCATGCAGGCTTTCAGCTCTTTGGGCTCGATGCTTAATTTATTGGCCACGTTCACCGGCTCGACGTGTCCGGGCAGGAACGTGCGCGCCACCACGGTGTCGTGTTGGACGCGGTCGCCCGCCTTGACCAGCACCTCACCCTTGAGCGGCAGTCGGCGCTCCTTGAAGAGCACGGTGGCTTCCGCGACTTTTAATCCGGGAGTATAGGCTACGGCCATATTTCAAAATTCTCCTTATCGCGCGCCGACGGCCACGCGCAGCTCGGGGTAGATGTCTAAGGATGCGTTCCACTGGGCCAGTTTTTCCAGGCGCTTCGTCTTGTCGGTGGGCACTTCAAACGGCTTGCGGCCGCGGCAGTCAAAAATAACGCCGCACACGCCGCCGTGCAGGGTGGCTTCGAGCGCCTGGCCGCGGCCCGCGCCGATGTCCATTCCCTTGGCCGGCGTGAGGACGGCTTTCGCCGTTTCCTCGACGCCCAGCGGCAGCACCTGGAGGTCGCCGTATTTCAAATCCAGCGACTCCGTGCGTCCGTCGGCCATGGTGACCCGCGCCGAGAGCACCGGCTTGCCTTCCTTGTTGGGCCCGACCGGCGCCACCGCGGTGCCGAGGTAGATCAAACAGTCTTTTTCGAACACCTGCATGGCGGCTTCTTCATGCACCTCGGCGAGAACGCCGAGCTGCGGCATCATGAAAATCGAGTCCACCGTGAGTCGGGTGACGCCTTCCGGCAAGAATGCGTCGAGCATCATCATCGCGGACTGCTGGCGCCGCGGCGCGTGGGACAGCACGCCGCCGGAGCCGATCACCATGTTCAGCCCGATCATGTCCACCAGCGTCTCGCCGCTGGACGACTGGTCGAAGGTGTCGGCGATGGTGCGCTCCTTCTGCACGCCCTTCAGGCCCGAGGCGAGCTGCTTGTGCTGCTCGAAGGACAGGCGCAGTGCTTCCCGGCTGATCGCCTGCTCGATGATCAGCTCCTGCAACAAGAACGGGATGGTGGTCGGGCGGATCATCTTGTTCTTGATGCGGTTGCGCAGGTCGCGCTCGTCGATGTCGAAGGGCACCCAGCGCAAGATCATGTCCAGGCCGGCGTCGGCGAACACGTTGGAAATCGAATACGACATGCCGTAGTTCGCGCTCACGCTGCGGTTGTAGACCGGCACGCCGTCCACGTAGAACACCGAGAACACGTCGGTGGTGGCGCCGCCGATGTCCACGCCGACCACCTGGATGTTGTCGCGGCGCGCGATCAATTGCATGATTGAGCCGAC
>VGFD01000192.1 GCA_016868975.1 Armatimonadota bacterium
TACCCGAAAGTACGCCTGCGGTGCTCGCTTGTGCGGACCGGCGACTTCGACTCCAGCCTGACGTCCTCGCTACGAGCCGCGAATGTCAACACCCCCTGGGAAAAAACCGCCCGGTCCGCTGCACGTACTCGCGATATTCCGGAAACGTCTCGGACAACTTCCGCTCCTCGAGAATCGCGCGGTAGCACTGGCAGATCACGAAAGTCAGAAATGCTGCCACGCCAAGTGGTGAGAAGCGCCAGATGGTGACGCCGGCCACCGCGATCATCTCGCCGACGTACACCGGATGGCGAATAAATCGATAGACTCCGCCGGTCACCGCCTTGCGCGCCGCCACCGTGATGCCGAAGGAGCGTCCCAGCGTGAGCATCGAGACGAAGGTGATCAGGTCCCCGAGCAGCACGATCCACTTGCCGGTTTCAAACATCCACGGCGTGCTCATGACCGCGCGGTTCACCGGGGCCCACATCATCGCAAAGGGCAACGCCGAGCAGAAGAACGGGTAGACGTTCTCCATCCAGCCCTGGGCCGGGGACACGGCGTCCATGCGACGCACGTAGTTCATGATGAGGATGACGTAGAGGCCTGTCTCCAGCGTCCACATCACCTGGCTGGCGTACAGGTGCCGCTCCTGGTAGCGCTCATAGCCGAACCAGGCCAGGATCACGATGGCCACGACGCGCCTCGCCACGCGCCAGGAGGGCGTGTCCGGGAAATGCATGGTACCCCACTTTGGGGGCCCTTCCCGCGAAACCCTGCGCGCATGCAGGACGTCACCCTGGCGGCGGGCAACCTCCCCTTGATCGGAACGCCCCCGCCGAATGGGGAATCTGTGTTACGATGCAAAGGCCCATGAGACTTCCGATGACCCTGTTGCGGGTGATCTTCCTGACGCTGGCCGCCATCGTGCTGGCCGACCTGACCGCCACCTTCTTGCGGTGGCGCTGGACGCCCGCGCCACGCACGGACATCGTGGTGCCCACGGTCACCCGGCAAGCGGTGCCGGTCAGCGTCGAGCAGATCGTCGGGCAGACCCGCCAGGTGCTTGGCGACCATCCCTCGGTGGCAGCCATCGACAGTCCCAACCCGGCCGGGGCCAGCCCGCGGCCCACGCCCGCGCCGGTCGCGGTCGCGCCGGCCCCTGATCCGCAGACGCTGATGACCCTGGTGGGCACCCTGGTTGGCGCGGGCGGCACCTCGGTGGCCTTTTTAAACATTGGCGGCAAGCAGCAAACCGTGTACTCCGGCGACAGCGTGTCCGGTTTCACGGTGCTAGAGATTCGTCCCAACACGCTCTTGCTGTCCTGGGCCGGCGGGGAGCGCAAGACGCTTTACCTGCCGTCGATGGCGCCGGCGCCCGCGCCGGCCGGCTCCAACGTGGGCTTGCTTCCGCCGCCCCCGGCTCCGGTTGCGGTCCCTCCGAACCCGGTCGGGGCGCCCCAGACCCGGCCGGTGTTGAGCCGCGCGGATGTCAACCAGACGCTGGCCAATCCCCAGGAGTACCTGAAGGACTTTCGCATCCTCCCCTACGCCAAGGAGGGCCGCCCGTACGGGATGAGGGTGCTTGACCTGCGCCAGGGCTCGCTGCTCAACCGCATGGGCGTGCAGGTGGGAGACGTGCTGCTCAGCATCAACGGCCGCAATCTTTTCACCCCCGAGGAGGCCATGAACGCCTACCAGACCATCGCCAAGGAAGAGCACGTCGGATTTCGCGTGGAGCGAAACGGCCAGTTGATCCCCCTGGAGGTCGATATCCGCTGATGAGACGCACCCTTCGCCGCGGCTTCACGTTTCTGGAAATCATTGTGGTGGTGGCGATTCTCGCGATTCTGGCCACCCTTATCGTGCCGCGCTTTGCGGGCCGGGTGGACGAGAGCCGCCTCACCCAGGCACAGGTGCAGATCAAGGAAATCGCCAAGGGGCTGGAAATGTACCGGCTCGACAACAGCAAGTACCCCACCACCGAGCAAGGCCTCAAAGCCCTGGTGGAAAAGCCCACCACCGACCCGGTGCCCAACAAGTGGAAGCAGTACATGGAAACCATCCCCCAGGATCCCTGGGGCAATGAGTACGTGTACCTGTCTCCGGGAACGAAGGCGCCCTTTGAGATTCTCTCCCTGGGCCCGGACGGCAATCAATCGGAAGACGATATTCGATCCACGGCCCCCAGCGGGACGCCCACGCCGACACGCTGAGCCTGATGGAGCACGAGAAGCGGCCGGTCCAGCCCGTTGATCTGACCGCGTGGTCGGCGGCGAAGGTCGTCCTGGTGTTGATCGGTTTCTGGCTGCTCTGGCTGCTGCGGAACATCCTCCTGACCTGCTTCATCACGCTGATCCTGGTGGCGGCCATGGAGCCCTTCGTGGTCTGGCTGGAGAAGCGCAAGTGGTCGCGCGTGTTTTCCGCGGCGGTCGTCGTCCTGGGACTGATATTCGTGGTCATGTTGACCACCGCCCTGGCCGCGAAGCCCATGTACGATCAGGGGCACACCTTCGTCAAAGCGCAGTTGCCGGAAATTGTCGACCGGGTGACCCTGTGGTACCAGAACATGGCGAAGGATACCAACGCCCCAATTGACGTGAAACAGGTCTCCCAGAGCATCAGCCAGCAATTGCAGCAGGCCGGGCAGCAGGCGCTGGGTCTGCTGGTCAACGCGGCCAGCGGACTTATGACCGGTGTGACCATCCTGATGCTGGTATTTTATTTGCTGGTGGAGGGTGACGCGCTGTATCGCGCCCTCATGAAACTGGTGCCCTTCGAGCGGCGCGCCCAGGTGGCCGGCTCGCTGGAGCGCAGCGCGGAAAAGCTGGGCGCATGGCTGCGCGGCCAGTTTATCCTGTGTGCGGCCATCGGCGGCCTGACCTTTCTGGGGATGTGGATCATCGGCGTGCCGGCGCCACTGGCGCTCGGCGTCATCGCCGGCGTGTTCGAAATCATCCCCATGCTGGGCCCGCTGCTGACCGCGGTGGTCACCTGTCTCATGGCGGCGGTCAGCCCCATCAACCCGGGCTTTAAAGTGGCCCTGGTGCTCGGTTTCAGCATCGGCCTGCAAATGCTGGAAAATCAAATTCTCGTGCCCAAGGTGATGGAGCACGCGGTCGGTCTCTCGCCGGTGCTGGTCATCCTGGCGCTGCTGGTGGGCGGCGAGCTGGCCGGCATTGCGGGCGCCATTCTGGCGGTTCCAGTGGTGGCCGTGCTCCAGGTCGTGATCGAGGACTGGCCTCGCGCCCCGGTGGAGGATGCGGTGGCGGAGCCGCTGACCGGTTGAGCCTGGCATGATGGAATCGGTGCCCTCATGGTTGTGGCCGCTGCTCTACATTCCCATGCTGCTGCACCTGGCCGGTATCGCCGCCGCGGTACACGCGCTGCTCACGGCGCGCAGCTCGCAGGCGTGCATCGCGTGGTCGATTTCCCTGGTCACCTTTCCCTACATCACGCTGCCGCTCTATCTCGTTCTCGCGCGCAATAAATTCGAAGGATACCGGCAGGCCTTTCGTGCCGGCCGGCTGACCCGTCACGGGCACTTCGCGGACCTTGTCATCAAGCCGATGCGGGAGTATCCGCCCAGCGTCAAGCGCCGCCCGCTGAACGTGTTCGAAAACCTCGCTCGGCTGCCGTTCACCGGGAAGAATTGTGCGCGCTTGCTGGTAAACGCCGACGAGGCGTACCCGGCCATCTGGGAGATGATCTCGAAGGCCGAGCACTACGTGCTGGTCATGTTCTTCATCGTCAGCGACGATGAGGCCGGACGCCAGTTGCTCCGCTGCCTCGCGGAACGCGTGCAGGCCGGCGTCCGCGCCGTGTTCGTCTACGATGAGTTCGGCTCGTGGTGGCTTACCCGTGAGTACCTTGAGGACATGCGCGCGGCCGGGATTGAGGTGCATGCCTTCTCGTCGTCCAACCGGCTGCGCAACCGCCTGCAGATCAATTTCCGAAACCACCGTAAAATTGTGGTCGTTGACGGCAAGGTGGGATTCACCGGCGGCCTGAACATCGGCGACGAGCATCTGCACACCTCAAAAAAATACGGGTTCTGGCGCGACACCTGCGTGGCCGTGCAAGGGCCGGCCGTGCAGGGTCTCCAGCTCGTGTTTCAAGAGGATTATCACTGGGCCAGCGGCGGCCGCATGTTGAACATCCCCTGGACGCCGCAGCCCTGTCCGGATGGCGACGCGGCGGCGCTTTACCTTTCCTCCGGGCCGGCCGACATCGTCGAGGTTGGCCAGCTCTATTTCCTGGAAATGATCCACGCGGCGAAACGGCGCCTGTGGATCAGCAGCCCCTATTTCGTCCCCGACGCGTCGGTGCTCGACGCGCTCAAGCTGGCCGACATGCGCGGCGTGGAAGTCCGCATTCTCCTGCCCCACCACTACGATATGTGGTTCATGTGGCTGGCGATGCTGTCGTATCTTCCCGAGCTGGAGGAGACGACGTCCATTGAAGTGTGGATGTACCCGGACTACAACCACCAGAAAGTCGTCCTGGTCGACGACTGGCTCGCCGCGGTGGGCTCGTCCAACCTCGACAACCGTTCAATGCGGCTTAATTTCGAGGGAAATCTCGTGCTGGCCGATGAGAGCTTCGCGCTCCAGGTTCAAGCCATGCTGGAGGCGGACTTCGCGCGCTCCTGGCGCTTGAACGCCGGCTACGTGGGCGAGCAGGGCTTGCTGGTCAAGCTCGGCGCCCGCATCTGTCGGCTCTTCGACCCCATTTTGTAAAGATTTTCCAACAGTTGGACCGTCTGTGTTCTGGTATAATGCAGAACACGGAGGGATCGTCGATACGAACGCGCGGCCTGACCCTGATCGAAGTGGTGGTCTCCGTGTGCCTCCTGGCCGGAGCGCTGTTCACGCTGGGCATCCTGATTCCCCGGACGGTGATGCACTTGCGCAACCACGGCTTCGAGGCAGTGGCAGCCCAGAAGGCGGAGGACGTCATCAACCGCACGCGCGGGCTGGACGCCGCGGATATCCCCAGCGGCGTCTTCGACGGGCGGGACACCACCGGAAGCCCGCCGCTCGCGCGCACGCCAGATGTGGTGAAGTGGTCTGGGAAGCGGCGCTTTCCTCCGGCCCTCCGGCCCCCTATCCGTTCCAGGATGTGACCATGGAGGTGAACGGCGAGCCGCCGACCATTCGCTACGTGTTCACGGTGAACACCGGCAACGCGACCGGGTTGGGAACGCGCCCCATCAGCGTGACCGTGCACTGGTACGAGCCGCAGCCGAACGGCGAGCGGGTGCAGCGGGCCTGGACCGTAGCCTCCCTCTTCGGGCCATGAGCCGAGGCTTCACCCTCATCGAGATGATGGTGGCCATGGCCGTCCTCGGCCTTTGCCTGACCGGCGCGCTGACGCTGTTCTTGCCCTCGCTGGACCGCTTTGCCGTCGCGGACACCTCGTACGACGCCCAACGGCACGCCCTGGCCGCGGTCCGCCAGATCGCCACCGACCTGGAGCGGACGCGGACCGCGCTGTTCCTGGTCAGCCAGCGGAGCCCGGGGTCGCTCAACGCCGTGTCCATCCCCACCGCGCTCGACGCGACCGGCGTGCTGCACACGACCGGCGACGGCACGCCGATGTGGCAGGGGTGGGTGCAATACTGGCTGGTGTCGGAGACGCCGCCCGCGGTGGGCAGCCGACTGTTCCGCGCGTTCGCGCCCGGGTCGCCGGACATGTCGGGCGCGACGCCCCCGGCCCACGGGAACGGGCGGATGGTGGCCGGCGGCATCGCCAACGTCAAGATCGAGGTGGGGCTGAGTGGCACGCTGGACGCGGACCCCTCCTCCGGGGCAAGCGACGTTCTCGGGGTTATCGGCGGCGTGGAAGTGTACTATTCTCCCCGCATGACCCCGGCCGGAAGCGGGCGCATGTCGGTACAGGTGCTGACGCTCCGCCTGCTCCACGATCGCCGAACCACCTTTGAAGGAAGGCGCACGGTCGATGTTCTTTTCCAGTAAGCGAGGCCTCGCCATGCCGCTGGTGCTGGCTATCATCACGGTGGTGTTCTGCATTGGCTTCGCCATCACGGCCCTGAGCATCGACCAGGCGCGCATCGTGCGCTCCGCCCAGGAAGGCGCCTTGTCACGCCAGGCCGCGTTCGCGGGGATCGCGCACGCGCGCGGGATTCTCTCCCGCAGGGAAAACTGGCAGTCGCTCAGCGCCGCGGACCTGCCCAACGGGCAGACGCAGGTGCCCGGCTCGGATCCGCCCACTTTCTACACCATGACGCTGGAGAGCACGCCGTAGCGGTACGCTGCGAAGGTTCGCGTGGAGTCGTGGGTGCAGCGCACCGCCGATCCACCCAGGTACCGCGTCGCCATGGTGGCTTCGTTTCGCCGCAGCACCGGCGCGTTTCGTTACCCGATGCAGGCGAGCGGCAACGTGTCGCTCGCCAATACACGGGTATCCTCCCCCGACGACGTTGCCATCCGAACCAACACGTTGAGCGCCAGCGCGGTGCAGATCGACAATATCGCCAACGTCACCGGGGCCGTGATGGTGGGGCCCACGCCGGGCGCTGGGGGGTCGCCGTCCGTGCCCACGCACGCGGCGGCCAGCTCGGAAACATTCATCCCTGTCGTGCTGCCGGCGCTTGCGCCGGCCACGCCCGTGCAACGATCGCAAAAAGGAGCCGGATCGCCATGACTGCTCGCCGTTTTGGACTCGTACTGGGCGCATTCGCGCTGCTTTGCACGGTCGGCTGCAGCGGCAGAGGGGGCGCGCGTGGAGACTGTTACGGGTACTCGGTCAAGGTCAGTAGCGGCGGCGCCAGCATCAGCGGCGGCGGCGTGAATATCCGAATTTCCATCGGCGACCTGGAAAACGCCGCGTCCAACGGCGGAAGGCTCACCGTCACCGACAACGGGAAGCGGGTCAACGTCACGCTCTCCCCGGCCGCTATCAGCAGCATGGAGTCGGCCTATGACGCCCGGGATCCGAGCCGCGCGTGTCAGGCGGTGGCCGAGCTGATGTCGCAGGTAATGGCCGCCCGAAAGCCGCCCGCGCCGCTCGCCAGCCGGCCGCCGCCCCCACCTCCGCCAGCGGCCCCTCCCCCGCCAGCGGCCCCTCCCACGATCGTGCCGCAACCTCCAGAGAAGCCACCCGTTCCCGACGTCCCACCAAAGCCCGCGCTGAACGACTGGATTCTGTATCCGGGCGCCAACCAGCCGTCCACGCTCTCCTACAACGGCGGCGGGGTCACTTTCGAATACAGCGAGCCTTACAACGCTTTGAACCCTTCGCGCTGCGTGGTCCGCAACCTCAGCATCGTCAACGCGGACGTGGTATTTCGCAGCGCGCAGTCGGTGCTCTACATGGATGGCGACCTGTCACTCGATGGCGTCAAGCTGACCGTGCCGGCGACCACGCACGCCTGGGAAGTCCCCACTCCGGTGGCCAGCGTGCATGCGCGCAGCCTGCTCATCCTTGGGACGCCGAACTGCCGCAACATCCGTCTGAGCAATTGCACGGACGCCAGCGGTCAGCCGCTCGCCGTGGCAATTTACGCGCCAGCCGCCGCGGTGGTGCTGGACAAGACGTCGCTGAAGGGGTCGGTCGTGGGCGCCACCATCTCCGCGACGGACAGCAGCGTCACCTACGACGCCGATCTGAAGGTCCTTAATTTCGCCGATCTGGGACGGCCCACGCTGGAGTCGGTGGATGAGGTACGTAACTAAGTGGCGCGCGATACAAGTAGCGTCGCCTTACGGGACATCAACTGACCCTGGCGTGTCGCGCTAAGAGCGCCGGCCATTCGGACCGGCGCTTCGGGGACTACTTCGTGGCACCTGGGGAAGGGCTGGCGCCGGGTGAGCCGGGGGCGCCCGGAGAGGTCAGGCCGGGACGTTAGGGCAAATCCTGCCTTTGGGCTCCCGGGGAGTCGCCTTCGGCGCCCTTTATCGGACGCGGACGTCGGCAACCACCGGGAAGTGGTCCGAGGCCGCGAGCGTGAGGGGGTTGCGGGGCACGGCCACCGCAACGCAGTCCACGTCGGCGCTCACCAGGATGTGATCGAGGCGGGAAATGGGAAAATTGACCGGAAACGTCCGCGCGATCCGTCCGGCCGGCACGACGTCGCGCAGCCAGCCATTCAGCAGGCGACATTCGCGGCTGTTGGGGGTGGCGTTCAAGTCCCCGCACAACAGCGTGGGGCCGCGCGCGCACAGCTCTTGCAGCCATCCCCGCAGGTGCAGCGCTTGCCGCGCGCGTTCGCGGCTGAGCAGTCCCAGGTGGGTGTTCACCACGCTGAGCGCGCTGCCATTCGCGTGGATCCGCACGACCTGGGCCACGCGAGGCTCCACGAAGGGCAGCCGCAGCCTCGGCAGGTGGGCGGCCCGCACCCGCTCCATCGGGAGACGGCTCAGCACCGCGATGCCGTAATCCCCGTCGGGGTGCCGCACGGCCGGGTGAAAGTGGAGGTCCATGCCGAGCCGCGCCGCGATTTCCTGCGGCTGATCGCGGCGACCGGTGCGGTGGCGGCCGGTTTCCACTTCCTGCAACGCGATGACGTCCGCCTCAAAGGCGGCAAGCGTTTCCACGATGCGTTCCGGGCTGTGCAGGCGGTCCAGCCCGATGCACGAGTGGATGTTGTAGCTGACCACCCGCAGCGTCCCCTCGGTGCGTGGCGGCATGGCGTCCAGGGAAGTCACGGGCATGGCATTCGAAATTTTACCCGTGAGTCCTCGGAAGGCTCAGGCGGCCGCCTCCTGGCGGGCACTGCCGATCGTTTTGACCTTCATTTCCCTCAATGAAGACAAGACTGATTGGCAGCGCTCAGCGGCCGCCGGTGGACTTCATGTCCGCCGGGAGAAATACCCGGCAGCGGGTGCCGTAATTGGTGATCTGCTGGCGGTAGACGTCGCTGTACTCGCCGCCCTTGCCGTTCGAGATGGAGATGTGGCCGTGCTCGTGGCCGTTTCCACGATCCCATACGACAATGGCGCCGGCCGGCAATTTGGGAAGATCCTGAGGATTGACCTGTACCTCACGCACCTTGTCGGTCTGGCGCGCCAGTTGATCGGCGGCCATGTAGGCGCTGGCGCCGCTGGTTTGGATGCCCACCTCGCGGAGGGCCATCCCAACGTGGCGGAAGCAGTAGCCGCCGGTGCCGTTGCAGTTGCGCTGGCCCGCCTCGGCGATGCGCTGGCCCAGCGGGGACGTCCGCTCCAGCGCGGCCGGGTCGACCGGCGGCGCGTTGGACGCGCCGAACGTGGAGGGCCCGCCGCCCGCGGACGCGCCGCCGCTCGGCGCGGCACCGCCCGGCGGGTTGTCTCCG
>VGFD01000193.1 GCA_016868975.1 Armatimonadota bacterium
GATGCCATACAGCGGGCTGTCGCAGGAGCGTTTGGGACGGTACGTCGCGAGGGCGAGGGCCACGGCGGCCTCCCGTGCAGGCTCCTCGCTCGGTATGGCTTATCACGTCACCGCGCGACCGACATGTCCAGCCACCACGGCGGCGACGAGGTAGGTCATGCAGCCGATGACGGTGGCCAGTCCCAGCAGGGTCGCGAGCTGCAAGGGCAGGCGTGAGAATGAGAATGAGGCGTCCAAGGCCATTGAGATCATGCGCAGCGGGGAATATTTTGCGACCCCGGCGTGGCGCTGGGCCGGCTTATACTTCAGCACGGCGTGGCGCATGCCGGTCCAGGGAATCATGCCACGCAGGAAGCGGTGGCGCTCCGGCATCGCCTTCACGGCTTCCACCGCCTTGCGGCTCATCAGCCGGAAATCCGACGATGCTTCCAGGATCCTCACCGGCGAGAGGCTGTTGAACAACCGATAAAACGCCGACGACGACTTCCGCTTGAACCAGGAGAGGCCTTCCTCCTGCTCGCGCACGGTGTACACGACGTCGTTGCCCTGCTGGTAGAGCGCCAGCAATTCAGGGATTAATTCGGGCGGATGCTGCAGGTCGCCGTCCATGCAGATCACCACACGCCCGCGCGCGTGATCCAGTCCGGCGGTGAGGGCCATCTGGTGCCCAAAATTGCGCGCCAGGGAAAGCAGCTCGACGCGGCCGTTGGTCAGCGCCGCCTCCTTGATGCGCTCGGCGGTCTTGTCCTTGCTGCCGTCATCGACCAGCAGCAATTGGTAGCTCGGAGTGGACGGCTCCACCGCGGCCACGACGCGGGAAATTAGCAGCGCGACGTTGTCCGCCTCGTTGAAGACGGGCACCACGATGCTCAGGTCGACCGGATCGGATCTCTGCGGATACAACATTGGCTAGACCGAAACCACCTCTCGCGCAGCCGCCACCGCATCGAACCGCGGCTGTTCCTCCAGGTTGGGCCGACGCGTTATTCCCCGCACGGCGGCCCAGAACTCTGATCCCGTAAAGGCGTCCAGGCCATACTTCGCCCAGTGCCTGCGACCGGCGCCCCCAAGCGGCGTCGCTGCGCGCCGCGGGTCGGCGAGCAACTCCTCCACGGAGCAATCGTAGCCGATGCCCAGCATGGGATCCCAGGTTGTGCGCTGGCCGTCCAGCACCACTTCGAGCAGCGTGTGCTCCCGGTCTCGACCGAACTTCTGACCGGCAACCGGGGGCGCCTGCACTGTCAGCGAGCAGGCTTCGAAGCCGTCGGCCCTGACGTCGTGCTCCATTACCCGCACGTAGCCGTCCGCCCAGGCGTAGCGCGCCAGCAATATCTCGCGAGGATCCAGCGTCACCTGCGAGATGCGCGGTTCCATCCGATCGGAAAGCCGGCCCACCAGCGTGATCAATCGCTCGGTGGGCGACGCTTCCTTCCAGTAGGCGTGCACGCGAAGCGCACCGCTCAGGGGCCCCCGTGCCGCGAAGTCCAGATCGCGATGGCCGTGCCATTCCTCGGACCACACGCGCCGCATGCCGGAAACCTCCGCGGCCCCGACCACAATTACGCACGCGCCGCGCGGCAGCCAGGCGGTTAACGCGGACAATTGCTCGGCGGCTCCGTCGCTCAGCGCGAAGTAGAGCAGTGCATCCGCCGGTTCCAGGTCGGCCAGGGCCGCGACGCTCGCCGCCTGTTTTACCGCGGCGCGCAAATTGGGAATGTCTCCCCACCCGGCCTCCTCGAATCGCTTACCGGTCGGGCCGTTGCGCAGCCAGGTGACCGGCGCCACGTTATGCGCAACGTACTCCGCCTGGCCTTCGAGGATATCCCCGGCGAGCAGCACGCGCGTGCGGTCCAGTGGCAGACGGTCAGCGACCCGAACAAAAAGCTCCCAGCGCGAGAAAACCTCGTCCGCGTCCGCGTGAACCGCACCGTTGCGGGAGGCGGACGGCGTGGGGAAGCAGAGCAGCAATTGGCGCGCGATTTCCTCCGGCATGCGCCCGGCTGCCTCCGGATCCTGATAGAGCCGCACGTACAGGTTGAACGCGCGCAGCGCCTTGTCGCACTCGCCCTGTCGATAGCCGCCCTGCGCGAAACAGCGGGCCAGCGTGGCGAACAGCGGGGCCAGCGTCTGCGCCGCGTCCTCCAGCTGCAGCACGCCCTCCAGCAGGCGGCACAACTCGGCCGACTCGGAGACGTCCGCGCCGCTGGAGAGCAGCTCGGCGACGCGCGTCGCGATGCCGCGATAGAGGCGCTCCACGCGGGACAACTGGGCCGGACGCTCCGCGGACCGCTTGAGCCGGCGCTGCGTGGCGCCATACTCCTCGTGAAACCGCCGCAGGTAATGCATGCAAAGATGTGATTTGCCCAGCGCAAGGTACGCCTCGGACATCCCCAGCCAGGTTTCGTAGTGGACGCCACAGGCGTCGTGAGCGATCAGCTGGTAGCCGCACTCGAGGGTTCGCGCCGGCCGCCCTTCGCGCGCCGCTTCCTCCATGCCGCGACCCATCGCATAATAGCGGGAGTGCGCGCGCCGCGGCTGGCGCGCGATCATGTCGTCCACGATCGGAAGGACGAGATCATGTAAATTCAACTTTTCGAAGGCCAGCTTCTGCCCGGCCTCAGCCACCTTCAAGCGAGCCGACTCGTTCTTCAGGTAATAACGGGCCAGCTCCAGCGTCTCCTCAGGGTGTTTGCTCCAGCAACAGTTGACTCCATTTTTGAAGCCCTCTGACATTTCTTCCATGCCTTCACTGTAGGCCCAGATGCAGAACGCGCGACTCCCCAGCGCCCGCGCGAGTCGGCTGCCAAACGCGCCATAGCGCCCATTTGAAGTAATGCCCAGGACGACCTTCGCCGAGGAGTTCACCGCGGACAACTCGTCGTAATTGAACTTTCCCTTGTAATGGACCCCCTCCAAAATGCCTGGCACGTCCAGCCAGCCGCCCGCCTCGCCGCGGCGGCGTCCCCAGGCTGACAACTGGTAGCCGGCCTGAACAATGGGAAGCACCACCGTGTCAACGCTCTCGCGCTTTGAAGCATAGAGATTGTAAATGGGATTCCCGTACACCACGAAATCTGTCTTGAAGCGATCCTCGGCGGGGACCGGACGATGGAAAAACGGCAGATAGCCAAACGGCAGGTAATACACGTTTTCCACACCGCGGCTCTTGAAATACTCCACGTCCCAGGGATTGTTGGCGGCAAGGTTGCGGAAATAGCGGTTGCGATTCCATTCCAGGTCGCGGTCCGGGCCCTGCTCGGTCACCCAGATGAGCACCGGCACTCCTTCGGCTTCGGCAGCTTCGAGGATGGGCGCGTGTTCACGTCGATAACGGTGCACCAGCAAATCCGGCTGGTAGGCGCGGAGCAGCGTCCGCATGCTCTCCACGGTGACGACGTTGGTCTCTTCAATTCGAATGGGCACCGGGAAGAAATAGTCGTTCCCACCGGTTGGAACGGCCATGCGGATTTCGTAGCCCGGCAAACGATCGAACAAGAGCTGCATCTCGTAGTCGAGCTCGTTTACCGCCGAATACCAGAGAATTTTTCGCATGATAGTTTCCGCCGTCCTCCACTAGCGCGGGCCACCAAACCGCATGATGTCGGCCATTGACACAAAAAACGAGGCGCGATCATTCGCCGCGCGCCTCCCAACCCCTTTCTGGGAAGGAGTGTCCGGGAGCCCGGCGAATTGAGCCGACCGCAAACCGGGCCGCATGAGAGGCGTAAACCGTGGACTCAGAGATCTTAATGCGTGGAATTCGGCTTCTTCAGGAGCTTGCCTTGATCACCTGGGTAGGAGGGCTGGTGTACATCTGCTTCGTGCTCGCCCCCATGTACGATCAAAGGGCCCTGCCGCCTCTGTTCGTGCGCATGCTCGGGCTGATGCGCTTCCGCGTCTTCAACCTCGTCTGCCTCGCCGTCCTGATCGTGACCAGCGGCATCATGCCGTTCTTCGTGGGTGCGGCGGGGACCTTGGGTCCGACGCCGTGGAACATCCTCCGCGTGCTGCTCCTGATTGCCTGCCTGGTTTCCACGGTACAACTCAACCAGTTCTTGAGCACGGCCCTGGCAGTGGACCGCGCCAACCCGGTGCCCAGCATCCTGGACGAGGACCCCGCACGGGTGGACAAGCTGCTCCGCCAGATCAACAAGGTGTGCCGCGCCCTGGTCTTCGCCGGGCTGGCCATCGTGGTGCTTACGGTTCTGGTCCGCTAAAAGCCGGCCAGATCCCTGAGAATCGCCGCCGAGCGCGCCTTGCGATAGCGCGCGGCCGCGCCTTTGAGCGCCGCGGCGTCCTCGGCCCGGCAGGCCACCAGTTTCATGATGGGGGTGAGCAAACACAGGCGCTCGAGCGTGGCGACCAGCGGCCCCAGGCGCTGGAAGAAGGTGTCGGCGGCCCGCGGCAATCCACTGGACACGCGGTTCTGCGCCACTACGTAGTCCCATGCGCCGCGGTGCGTTCCCAGGACGTAGGAGACCAGCTCCGCGACGTTGCTGGCGTACTGCCCGTCCACGGCCAGCACGGTGAGTCCGACGGATTCCAGCAGCCGGGTGAGACTTCCGCGAGTGAAGAGGTTGATGTGGCCGGGCGTGTAGGCGCCCCCGTTGATCCACGAACAGTCGCCGCGCAGGATGCTGGCCTCCAGCGACAGCCGGTTGGGAAGCGTCAGCGCCAGGACGCCCCGTGGCGCGAGCCGACCGGCCAGGCTGCCGACGACCTCCCGCGGGCGGCTGATGTGCTCCAGTGTTTCCCAGAGCGAGATCAGGCTGAAGCGCGCCGAGTCCGGCATCTCGTCGGGCGTGCTGATGCGCAGGCCGTGTGCGCGCCCCGATGCTACGGCGTGCACGTCCGCCTCCAGCCCTTCCGCCTCGAAACCGCGCGACGCGGCCTCTTGCAGCGAATGTCCGACGCCGCAGCCGACGTCCAGGTAACCCACGCTTCCTTCCAGGAACGGCGCCAGCTCGTCAAAGTATGCGCCGATTCGGGCGCGGTCTTCCTGGGGTCGGGTACCCTGCTTGCGCTGCAGCACGATCCGCGCGCCAAGCGCGCCAGCCTCGGGGCACTCGGCGAAAAAGCGATCGAAGAAGGCCTGGTCGATGTCCAGCGGCACGTACCAGGTGCCACACGCAAGACAGTCGTGGAAAGGAAAGCCGTCAAAACTCTCCAGCACGAAGCGCGCGTCCTCGCCGCCGCAGGCG
Source organism: Armatimonadota bacterium (assembly GCA_016868975.1). Lineage (GTDB taxonomy): Bacteria > Vulcanimicrobiota > Xenobia > RGZZ01 > RGZZ01 > VGFD01. The sequence continues at coordinate 5,202 of VGFD01000193.1, forward strand.
GGACAGGCGCGGACCGCGGCGGTCGCCAGCAAGTGCCTCCCCCTGTCACGCCAGATACGGATGGCGCGCGACCAGTCGTCGCGCTCCACCCCGGTGAAGGGCAGGGCGAGTCCGGTCTGGGAAGCGGCCTGGGCGCCGGGTCCGCTCATCAACTCGCGGGCCAGTGACTTCAGCCCGCGTGCAATCCCGTCGGCGGCCTCGTCATACGAGGGAAGCGCGGATATCAGCCCGGCACTGAGATCCTCCGGGTCGGCCTCCAGCAGGCGCGCGCGCCGCAGCGTAAAGCGTGAGATCGCGGCCGGGTCCTGGTTGTTGGAGACGACCAGCGACACCCGCCCCGGGAGGCGATCCGCCCAGAGCAGCAGCCGCAAAGGAGAGGCGTCGCCCGCGCTGACCCCCTGGTTGAGCACGAAGCGGTTCTCCGCCACATCGAGCAACGCAACGGCCACGGCGCCCTGGGTAACCGCCAGATCAAGCTCCAGAATCAGCGCGGCACTGGCCGGCGCGGGGCAATCGAAAGCCGGTGTGGCCACGGCATAGAGATACTTGTTGTGCTCGGTTGCCACTTCCAGGCGCTCCGGCAGGCGCTGCAGCGATGCTGCCTGGGGCTCGAACGAGGGCAGCGGAAATTCGAGGAGCACCTTCATTTCCGCCGCTTCGGATGTCGCCGGCGGCGGCGCGACCGGCGCCCCCCGCGTCTCACCTTCTCCCACGACGCGGATGCCGTGCACCGTGAAATGGCTGGTTCCCTCGCTCTCGCGGTGATTGGAATAGATCACCTTGAAACGGGCCGGGAGCATGTCCACCGCCAGGGAAAGCGTGCCGTTGAAGGGTGCGTGAGCAGTCTCGCTGACCACGAAGCGGTCCTGCTCGACGTCGAGCAGTCCAACGGCCATGCCGCCCTCCACCACCTCCACGTCTGTTTCCAGCGCGACGCGCGCGCACTTTCCCGCATCCACGCTCGCCACCGCGGTCTCCGCGGCGTACAGGGTGCGGTTGGGGGCGGTGCGCACCGCGAGCGCTCCGTTTGCGGCCGGCTCGACCGTGGCCGCCGATGGCGTCAGGCCGCGCGGCTCCAGGGAAAGCAGCACCACGTCGGCGCGCGTCTTGCGACGAGGAGGCGGCGCAAGTCGCTGGATTTCCTCCAGTGCCGGCGCGGCGGGGATGACCTCGGTTGTCTTCTGGCCTAAACACAGCAGCAGCTCGCGCGTCTCGGGATGCTGGCGTCGGTATTCCACCTGGCGCCGGGTCGCCTCGTCGAGCGAGGACAGCACGCGATACGAATAATCCAGCGTATCCGAGGAAAGGTGGCGCAGGCCGCAGCGCTCCAACATCCACTCGAGCTCGGCCATCACGTACTCGCGATGGTGACCGGTGAAAGGAAGCTCGGAATCGTACTGGCCGGGCAGCGGCTGGTACACGCTCTGCCCGACGTTGAGCTGCTCGCGTTTGGCCTGGTAGGCCAGGTTGGGGGTTTCCAGGACGAGGACGCCGCCGATTTTCAAGCAGCGGATCAATTCCTCAAGATGCTGCCGCGGCGAGTGCGGGATGTGCTCCACCACCCCCAGGGACAGCACGACGTCAAACGCTCCCTGCAGGAAGGGAAGCTGCTCGGCGAAGCGACCCGCGTCGCGCACGTCGACGCCCTCAGCGGCCAGCAACTCGCGCCAGGGGCGCATTACCTCGCCCATGGCCTCGTAATAATCACAGCCGGTCACATGAAACCCGAGGCGCTGAAACGCCAGCGAAAAATTTCCGAAAAACGATCCCTGATCGAGCACGCGTCCACCGCGGACCCCGGCCTTGCGCAGTGCTTCCAGAACCCAGAGGGCTCGCCAGCGGGAGGCTTCGATGTAGCCGCGCCAGTCGAAGCCCGCGAAGCCCCGGTTGTGGATCCCGAGCGGCGTCAGGTCGCGGCCCTCGAGGAGCGCGACGACGCCGGCGGTGGAGGCGGACACGATCTCGGCGGCGTTCCGACAGTCGGGACCGAACTCGCTGCAGGCCTCCTGGACGAATGCGTCAAGCGTCTTGTTCACGAAAATGGACTGACTGGCTCCCCCACGATGTTTGCCGATGATTCGTTGCCCCGGGGCGGTCTCCTCTGGCCTGTCAGGCGGGTTCCCTGAACTTGCGGGGGAGCATGTAGTCGGCCATCCAGCGGCCCACCAGGGCGAAACCAAGCAGCCCACCGTAAGCCATGCAGGAGAGCAGCACTGACAGGCTGGCGAACCACCCGCTGTTGTAGGCCTCATACGGGGGAAGCAGCGCTGACACGAAGCACACCATGGCGATGCCCTGCCAGAGCACGAAGAAATACGTCCAGCGCCGGGTGGGGAGCACCGCCACAAATACGACAAGCTGGATCACGAAGAGCGGCCAGAACTGCGGCTCCAGCGGCATTGCAATGAGCACGTGGCGATGGAAGACCTTGAAGTCCATGCGCACTCGGTTGGTGACCGGCTGATCCTTGCGATTGTACAGACGCATGGCCATGCCGTCCACGACGTTGGTCAGAAAATTTCGCACGAAGATTTCTGGGCGCTCGCCATAATAGCGGAACACTTCGCGCTTGATGAAATCCTCGTAGTGGATCATGAACTTCGGATCCGCGCTGGTGATGCCGGCTTTCTCGGCAGCCTTGAAGCCCACGCCGTCATCAAACGTGATGCCCCAGGGATTTGGATGGGCGCCCAGGCCGGTGTAGATGCTGTGCCAGAACACCCGCGGATTTGAAATCTCTCCATAGTGAAACATGCGGGGGACCAGGACCATCATGTTCATCAACGCAATGCCGGCCACGCCCAGGCCGATCAGCGTGCCCGCCAGGCGCCAGTTGCGGCGCCAGCGCAGCACGATAAAGGGGATCGCGGCCAGGAACAATCCCAGGCACAGGGAGCGGATCAAGACGGTGACGCCGATGAACAATCCCCAGGCGCCGCCCAGCAGCAGGCGGCGGCGCCAGGGCAGCTCCGGCAGTCCTTCGTCGAGCAGGCGATCCAGAAAGACGAGGTTCCACAGCGCGAATGCGCCCTGCCAGTAGTAGTAATACACAAAACTGGCCATGGTGAGCTGCGGCGTAATCGTCGCGTAAACCAGCGCGGCTGCAAGTCCCAGTGCGTCGTTGAGGATGCGTTTTCCCAGGTAGAAAATCAGCAGGACGTTGAGCGTGTCGACAATGAGCTGCAGAAACAGCAGGTTGTTCGGCGGGTACGGGCCGTTGCCAAACAGCAGTGCGGAAACCGCGTAGAGCAACGCGGTGCCCACGTCGTTCACGTGCCAGTAGCGGAGCACCTCCGGATTCTGGGTGGCGTGGATGCGGTAGGTCTGCGGCGAGCGCTCGTACTCGGCAATCTGTGCGTTGTCCACCAGCCCCAGGCCGTGCCTGAGATTTCCCGCCATGGACACGAATGCCGAAGTATCCGCGGACAACTGCAGATTTCCAAAGGCCGGGCGGGCCACCCGCGCGCGCTCTCCACCCGCGATGAAAATGATTGCCAGCAGTGCGATCCACACGCGCACCGAAATCCCGAAGGCAGACTTGCTCATGAAAACTATACGGGCGGCCCCGCAAACATCCGCTCGCCCGGCGAGTCGCCGATGGCGGGAATGTTGAGCAGCTCGCGGAGGTCGGCCGGGAACGGCTTGCCCGCTTTACTGTAAGCGATCATGTCGGAGAACGTCTCCAGATGGATGAGCATCTCGTCGACCGTGCCGCGAATGCGGTTGCGGACGGCGCAGGTCTCCAGGCTGGAGCGACGCCCCTCCACCTCGGATGCCACGGCGACCCGCAAGGGGAGGAGAAGTCCTCCCCAGCCTTCCATGCGGAGCGCCAGCGACACCACGTTGCGGGCGATCACGTGATCGCCGGCCGCGGGTAGAAACACGGTCGCGTCGACCCACGGCGGGTCCGGCACCGGCGGCGTGATGGGCGTGCGCCGGATGCGCACCTCGCGGCGCTCCGGCACATAATAAATGTAAATGATTTTCTGCCACAGCGGCGTTCCGGCGAAATCGAAATGATCCTCGTGGCGATCGTCGAGGGCGGACACGAACACGACCCCATCCGTCTTGA
>VGFD01000194.1 GCA_016868975.1 Armatimonadota bacterium
AGGCCGAGGAAAACGGCTGGTTTGCGCCCAAGCACCTGGTGGACAACAACGGCATCCAGTCGGCCACGCTGCACTACCAGGACATCTCGGCCCGCGAGATTTTCGACAACGTCGAGAAGTTCTACAAGGAATTCTACCTGCGTCCGAAGCCGATTCTGCGCATCGTGGGCGACATGGTCCGCGATAAAAAGGAGATGAAGCGACGGCTGCGCGAGGGGGCCGAGTTCTTCAACTTCATGAACCGCCGCAAGGAAGAGGTTCTGAGCTGATTTTCGCGCAGGAGGTGGAGACCGTTCGGCTGGCGGTCTCCATTTTATTTCTGGCTGGATTGAGCGCCGCGGTGGTGTACGCAGCGTTGTCGGTCATTTCGCTGCACGCGTTCCTCAAGGAGAAGCCGCGCACCGCCCAGGTGTGGCCGGCGCTGTCCTTGCTCAAGCCGATCCGGGGTGTATCCGAGAGCCTCGAAGCGAACCTGCGCACCATGCTGGGCCAGGATTACCCGGAGTTCGAAGTGCTGTTTGGCTTCCAGGACCCGGATGACCCGGCAATCTCTCTCGTGGAGACGCTGTGCGCGGAGTATCCCGAGGTGCGCACCGAAATCGTGCGGGCAGGGGAGGCCCGGGGACCCAACCGCAAGGCCTGTGTCCTCAAGGAATTGGCGCGGCGCGCGCGGCATGACATTTTCGTGATCAGCGATCAGGACATGCGCGTGGGCCGCCGCTACCTGCGCGCGGTGGCCGCGGAATTCGAGGATCCCAGGGTGGGTCTGACCACGCTGCCCTATCGCACCACGGAGGCGCGCGGCGTGGGCGCCGTGTTCGAAGCGCTGGCGGTGGACGCCGACTTCATTCCCTCCGCGCTGGTGGCGAAGCGGCTGGAGGGCCTGACCTTCGCGCTGGGCGCCACCATGGCCCCGCGGCGCGCCGCGCTGGCGGCCATCGGCGGCTTCGAGGCCCTGGAAGACTTCCTGGCCGATGATTACGAGTTGGGCAACCGCATTCACAACGCTGGATATCGCATCACGCTGTGTCCCTATTTCGTCACGAACGTCGTCGACGCGGCGTCGCTGAGGTCGTTCTTTCTGCATCAATTGCGCTGGAATCGCGGCTATCGGGTGTGCCGTCCGACAGGGTACCTGGGAAGCGTCTTGATGAACGGCATGGTATTCGCGGTCGGCCTCGCGCTGGTGACCGGCTGGTGGCAAGCCATTCCGGGCTGGCTTGCCGTGCGGCTTTTCACTGCTCGGGAAATTCTCCGCGCGCTGGGCGTTCGTGAGGAATGGTGGCTGGCCTTCGTGCCGCTCAAGGACGTGATCAATTTTGCGCTGTGGCTGCTGGCGCTGCGCGGCAACACGGTGTGGTGGGGCGGCGACCGCTTCGTGCTGCATCCCGACGGCCGCATGCAGCCGGCATGAGCGAGCATCGGGAATTCTACCTCCATCCAAGGTATTACGACATTGCCTTTGACGTGCGCCAGACCGCGCGCGAGTGCGATTTCATGGGGTGGCTCGTGAAGCAGCACGTGAAGCGTCCGCTGAAATCCGCGCTGGAGCTGGCGGCCGGGCCCGGCTATCAAGCGCTGCACTTCGCCGGGCAGGGCATCCGCTCGCTGGCGCTGGACCTGGAGCCGGCCATGGTGGCCTTCCTGAAGGAGAAGGCGGTGGCCCGCAAAGTCCCGCTGGAGGTGCTGCAGGGGGACATGCGGACGTTTGCGCTCGCCGAGCCGGTGGATCTGGCCTACAACCTCTTCGCGTCGTTCTGCTACCTGCTCACCGCGGAGGACGTGCTGGCCAACCTGGACGCGGTGCACGCGGCGCTGGCCCCGGGCGGGCTGTACGTGATCGAGCTGCCGCATCCGCGCCGCTACCTGCGCAACGAAGTCATCACCCGGGACGACTGGGTGATGGAGCGCGACGGGACGCGAGTGCAGACGCGGTGGGACATTGATCGCGCGGTGCCGGACCCGCTCACCCAGATCTGCGAGGTGCGCAGCGAGTACCTCGTCACTGAGAAGGGCCGCACTACGAAAGTCCGCTCGAAAGGGCGGCAGCGCGTGTTCTTCGCCCCGGAGGTCCACCACCTCGCCGAGTGCCGCGGGCGCTTCAAAGTGGTGGCCTGGTACGGAGCCATGGACCGCAAGGTGGCCTTCAACTACTCAAAGCAGGCGTGGCGCATGGTGGTGGCGCTGCAGCGCGCAGGAGCAGGGTAACGGGTTGAGAAGTGTCTTCGCTGGAGGTGGCCGCCCAATGGCTGAGGAGAAAAACCGGCGCGTCCTGGATACCGTTTCGAAGTGGATGAGGCATGACGGCGAGGAAGACCCACCAGAGGTGGACGGCGAGAAAATTCCACCGCTGGATTGGGATATTTTCAAAAAGGCCCTCGACTACGCGTACGATCACGAGGCGGAGTACGAGAAGGTGGCCGATGAGCGGCAGTTCACCGCGGTGCGTGTCGCCACCGCCGACTTTCTCTACGCGCCGCAAATCGACGACCTGGACGTGAGCGCCTACCACGGGCAGATCGGCGACGTGATCAAGGTGCGCGCGCACGACGACGTGCTGGTCAAGGACGTGCGCGTGCTCATCGTCGACAAGAATCATCAGCTCATCGAAAAGGGTTTTGCGGCCCAGGTCGGCGACCACTGGGAATACGTGGCCACCGTGCAGTCGCCGGTCCAGCCTGTGCGCATCGCGGTAAGCGCCACCGACCTGCCCGGGCACACCGGCCTGTCGCACGCTGATAAATCCTTTTAGCACGTGCTCCCGGTTCTCATTGTAGGCGGCGGCCCCACTGGCCTTTTGCTGGCGTACTCGCTGGCGCGCAGCGGCGTCGGAGTGCGCATAGTCGATCGCGCCGCGGCACCGGGACTGGCCTCGCGCGCCATGGCCGTGCAGGCCCGCACGCTGGAGTTTTACCGGCAGTTTGGCTTTGCGGACGAGGTGATTTCCCACGGGCTGAAAATGGAATATCTCCATCTTCGCGAGAGCGGCGAGGAGGTCGCCACCTTCCACCTGGGCAGCTTTGGAAACAACCTCAGCCCGTATCCCTTCTCGCTCAGCTACCCCCAGGACGAGCATGAGCGTTTCCTCGGCGAGAAGCTACGCGCGCTGGGCGTGGCGATCGATTTTAACACCGAGCTGATCGGCTTTACGCAGTCCGCCGAGTGCGTCACCGCAAACCTGCGCCGCAACGACGTGGAGGAGACCGTTGAAGCGCAGTTCATGGTTGGCTGCGACGGCGCCAACAGCACCGTGCGCAAAAACCTCGGGCTGGGTTTTCCGGGCGGCACCTACGAGCAGGTATTTTTCGTTGCGGACGTCGAGGCCGCGGGCGCCTGCATCAACCAGGATATCAACCTCTGTCTGAACGCCACCGAATTCTGCGCGATTTTTCCAATCCGCACCAGCGGCCTGCAGCGCTTGATCGGCATCGTTCCGGATCCGCTGGTAAGCGTGGAGCCGCTCACCTTCGAGCACCTGCAGGGGCATATCGAGGAGGTGTTCGGCGTCCAGATCCACCAGGTGAACTGGTTTTCGCGGTACCGCGTGCACCATCGGGTGGCGGAGGCGTTCCGCCGCGGGCGCGTGTACATTTGCGGGGACGCCGGCCACGTGCACAGTCCGGCCGGCGGGCAGGGCATGAACACCGGCCTCGGCGACGCGGTGAACCTGGCGTGGAAGCTGGCCGCCGTCGTGCAGAAGCGGGCCAGCGCGGCGCTGCTCGGCTCCTACGAGCCGGAGCGGATGGCGTTCGCGCGCGTGCTGGTGGACAGCACCGACCGCGCGTTTCGCCTGATGGTGGGCCGCGATCTCGGCAGCCGTTTTTTCCGAAGCGCCCTGGTGCCGCACCTGCTGCCCTTCGCGCTGGGATTTTCCGCCGCGCGGCGCGCCGTGTTCCGCACCGTTTCACAGACCCGCATCGAGTATCGCAAGAGTCCGCTGAGCGAGGGAGAGGCGGGAGAGATCCTGGCGGGGGATCGTCTGCCCTGGGTGGCGAGCGCCAACAATTTCGACGCGCTGCGCACGCTTGACTGGCAGGTTCACGTGTACGGCGCCGCGTCGGCGAGACTGCACGGGTTCTGCACCTCGCGCCCGCTTCACCTGGTGGTTCATCACTGGACGGACGATGCCGAGAAGGCGGGCCTGGAGCGCGATGCGATGTACCTCGTGCGGCCCGACGGGTACGTGGCGCTGGCCGCTCCGGAGCAGGATCTCGGCCGGCTGACCGGGTTCCTGGACCGCTGGTCCATCAAGGCTCGACTCGTGCCGGCGTGATATAATATCCCCGATGAGAGTTGCCCCCGTCATTCTGCTCGTGATGCTGCTTGCCGTGACTGTCTCCTGGGCCCAGGCCGAGCGGATCGTGGTGGTGGACGGGCGCGCCCTGGCCAGTGCCCGGTGGCAGGTGGACGAGCAGCGTGAGCCCTGGTTCCCCATCGCCGACATCGCGCGGGCCCTGGGGGTCACGGTCTCTTGCGACGCTTCCGGCGTGCAGGTCAAGGGGCGGGCGGTGGCCTGCACCGTGCGCGAGATGGGTGGCTTCTTCTGCGCCAGCCGCGCGGATCTGAAGAAGGTCCTGGGCGTGGCCGTCTTCGTTGATTCGGCCACCGGGCGCGCTTCGGTTACCTCGGCGTCCGGCCTGCGCCGTCTGAGCGCCACGGCGAAGCCCGCGGCCTCAACGCCGAGTCGCCCCGCGGCCGCAGGCAATTCACGCCGCCCTTCGGCCACCGCCAACGTGACGCCCCTGCTTGACGTGGTGGGGGCCAGTGTGGGCCGCGACGGCGGCCCTCTCGGAAACCTGATGGTCAGCGCCCGACTGGTGAACCGCACCGAGCGTCCCATGCGGGATGTTCTGGTAAAACTCATCTTCTGGGACGCCGCCGGCGGCTCGGCCTTCCAGCGGTGTTGAAGCGCCACCGGTAACCCGCTTCCCAGTTCGGGAGGCAGAACCTACGGAGAATACGCCGCCAGCGTGGGCACCCTCACCCCCGGCCAGGCGCGCGATTTCACCATCAACACCAGCCTCGCTCCGAGGGACATCGACACCGTGAGCAAGACGGTTATCGTGGATCTGGCCGGCTTCGGAATGGAGAAAATGAACACGGTGAAATTGACCTACTCGTTCCAGGCCACCACGCCGGACATTCAGCAGTCGCGATAATCGGCCAGGGTGATCGCGCTCGCGCAGAACGTGTCCGGCTGGTAGGGGGACAGGAAGTGCCCGATCCACTGGTCGAGGCCGTGGAAATAGCCGAAGCGCGTCACGCTGTCGAGGATTGGATACTGTAGTTTTATCGCGCGCCTGTGCAGGGTTTGCCCGTCCCCCAGCCAGTCTGGCCAGTCGTGCTCATATGCGTGCAGCGGGGGATGCTCGGGGTCACCGTCCGGCAGGTTCCATGCGTCGCATTGCAGGCGGAGCAGCTCGTCTTCCTGTTCGGTCCATGAGACGGGCGCAATGGCTCGCAATTCGCTTTGAAAATGCTCGGCGTGCATCAGCGCGTCGTAGGTGAGCGCCTTGACCGGCATCATGGGCTTGCCGTCAAACGTCACGCAGCTGCCGCACCAGCCCAGCTCTTCTCCGTGCTGGGTACCGCGCAGGAAGTGTTCGTACATGATCCGCAGGGCGCTGGCGAGCACTCCGTTGTTGGCGCGCTGCCAGAAGATCAGCGCGTCGTAGAAGTCGCGGGGGGAGATTCCGAAACGTTTGGTGAGCCCGCGGCGCAGGGTGCTCGTGAGGTGATAGATCTCGCACGCGTTGACCACGGCGACGAACACGCGCGCTTCGGCGGCGTCCGTCTCGGAGATAAGGCCGGTGGAAATCACGGCCTCGATGAATTCGTCGGCAATCTCGTCGCACTCCGGCTCAAGAAAGGGAAGCTTCAGTTTCTCGACGCGGGTGCTCAGCCCCCATTTTTCGCGGTACTCGGGTTTGTCCATCGGCGTGTTGGGCAGGATGCACAGGGGATAGGTGCGGATGCGGTTGACGTGGCTCCAGGAGGCGAGGTCGGCGTAGCCCTCCTTGAAGGAGTCGAGGGTTTCCCCAGGCAGCGGGAAAATCAGGTCGGGCGTGAGGGTATAGCCGTTCTCCGCATACTTGTCGGAGAGCGCCCGGTAGCTGTCCAGGGGGATATTCTGGCGGTCAATTGCCTCCAGCGCGGTCTGGCTGGTGGCCTGCAGCGAGAAGTTGACGGTGACCGCCTCGTCCAGCGCGTTGTCCTGCAGGATGCGGGTGATCTCGAAGGTGCGGTCCTTGTTGTTTTTCGCGAAGCCTGAGACCACCACGCACTGAGGAAATCCCCTGCTGCGCTTGAGTTCGGCGGCGTACTCCATCAGCCCCACGTCGCGGGGAAAGATCCCGAAATTGGCGTCGATGATGAACATCATGGTGATGTCGTGGTCGGCTACCCATGCGAAATCTCCGCGCACGCGTTCCTCGGGAAAATAGCGCGGCTTGCTGCTGGTGGCCATGCCCCAGTTGCAGAAAGCGCATGAATACGGGCAGCCGCGGCTGGTCTCCAGGCTGGCCACGATGAGGTAGTCCTGGGCGCGGTGGCGCTCGATGAAGCCGTCGAAATATCCCAGGGTGAACGGGCTGGGCAAGTCCAGATCGGAAATGCGCGCCGACGGCCGGGTGAAGTGCTGACGCCCATTGCGGCGGTAGGAAATGCCGGGCACCTGCTCCATATCGGGCGCGCCGCTGATGACTTGCAGCAGCAATGCGGTGAAGGGAGTTTCGCCTTCTCCGTGCACGCACACGTCTAACCAGGGATGGCGCTCGAAATAATCGGACGGCTCGCGGGGGATTTGCGGCCCGCCAAACACGATTGTCGCGCTGGGATATTGCTTCTTGACGGCTTCGGCCAGCCGATGGGAATTCCGCTCGTTCCACACGTAGGTGGAAAATCCCACGACGTCCGGCGCGTCCACCCGCGCGAGCAGCCGCTCGACAGTATCGGGCACGCAGATGGGGTCGAGAAACTCAACTCCCTCACGGATGGCCGCGTGCCGCTCGGCGTGCACCCGCAGCGCGCCGTAGACGTACGGCACGTAAAGCGCGCGCACGACCTTGTAGATCTGCTGCAGGTCCACGATGAGAACCCGCTTGCGGTCAGGAGCCATGCAGCAGGTCTTCGAGCAGCCGGCCCAGGCGCCCCTCGTCGAGTTTCCGCGCGGGGTCGGCGTCGCGGAGCTGGTGGAGCCAGTCGGTGGGGGCGGGCGGCTCGGCGTCCCAGGCAATCCCCGGCGCGTAGGTCAGGTACACGTCCCAGGCCATCTTGCGGGGAAGGTTCAGCAGCCCCGCAAAGGCGCGCCCGACGGTCCGCCCGCCGTCCCACCATCCCCGCATGCGCGGATCGCGCAGGGGCCGCTGGGCTCCCTCGGCGTCACCCTCCACCATGGGCAGCCAGACGACCAGCCCGGCCAGCGGATGACGCCCGCTGGGCTCGGACAGCCGCCAGAAGACCCGCTCCACGACCTCCTGGCCGTGCACGCAGTCCCCTCAGGTAGGCGAGACGATGGCCAGCACCCGAACCGCGTCGGGCCGAGCGTTGAAGGCCTCTCGAAGATTCTCAAGCACGCGGCGTGCTTCGACTTCTCGCGCCGCAATGCCTGGAGTCCCAGTTCGGTGCAAGGCGTAGTCTACTTATGTCGCGCGCCACAGGGGCCAGCCCCACCGCGTCGCGGAGAGGCTCGTGGCGGAGACCGACCCTGCATCACAAGGATTCCCCTTCCGGACCGCCGAATGTCGCGCGCTCGAATCCTCCAGGAGGTCCCCGTCCCCATGAGCACGACGTCCGAGGCGCCCGCGCAGGTCAAGCAGGGGCAGTTGTTTATCGCCGGTGGATGGCGCGACGCCGCGTCGGGCCGCACCTTTGAGACCATCAACCCGGCCACCGCGCAGCCCATCACGACGGTCGCCGAGGCCGGCCCGGAAGACGTGGACGCTGCCGTGAAGGCTGCCCGCGCCGCCTTTGACGAGGGCCCCTGGAGCAAGATGCCGGCCGCCGAGCGGGGACGCCTGGTGTGGAAACTGGCCGAGCTCCTCATGGAGAACGCCGACGAGATGGCGCGTCTGGAGAGCCTCGACTCCGGAAAGACGTTCGGCGAGGCCCGCAAGATCGAGCTGCCGGTCGCGGCCAACGTCTTCTACTACTACGCCGGCTGGGCGGACAAGATCCAGGGCGACACCATTCCCGTCCGCGGGCCGTTCCTGAACTACACGCTCCGCGAGCCAGTCGGCGTGGTGGGCCTCATCGTTCCCTGGAACTTCCCCTTGCTCCTCACCTCGTGGAAAGTCGGCCCGGCGCTGGCCGCTGGCAACACTGTGGTGCTCAAGCCGTCCTCGGCCACGCCGCTCACCGCGCTGAAGCTGGCCGAGCTGGTGGCCGAAGCGGGCTTCCCGCCGGGCGTCTTCAACGTCGTTACCGGCCCCGGGGACACGGCTGGCGCGGCCCTCGTCGACCATCCGCTGGTGGACAAGATCGCGTTCACCGGCGACACCGAGACCGGCAAGCACATCATGCGGCAGGCCGCCGGCACCCTCAAGCGCATTTCCCTCGAGTTGGGCGGAAAGTCCCCCAATATCGTATTCGCCGACGCGGATCTGGACGCCGCCGTGAAAGGCGCGTTCAGCGCGATCTTCTACAATAAGGGCGAGGTCTGCTCGGCCGGTTCGCGGCTGCTCGTCGAGGAGAGCATCCACGACGAATTTATTGCCAGGCTGGTGGACCGCGCGTCGAAAACCGCACCCGGCGATCCGATGGATCCGAAGACCCGTCTTGGACCGCTGGTCTCAAGGGCCCAGCGCGAGCGCGTGCTGGGCTTCGTGGAGACCGCCAGAAAAGAAGGCGCCACGCTGGCCTGCGGCGGCAATCCCGTGCAGCCGGGCGGCTTGCAGGGATGGTTTGTGGAGCCGACGATTTTCGACAACGTCACCACCGACATGAAAATCGCCCACCAGGAAGTCTTCGGCCCGGTCCTTGCCGCCATGCGTTTCAAGGACGTCGACGATGCCGTCAAGATTGCGAACAGCACGATGTATGGCCTTGCGGCCGGCGTGTGGACGCGCGATGTCGGAAAAGCCCACCGCATGGCGCAGGCGATCCGCTCCGGCACGGTGTGGGTGAACACTTACGGGAATTTCGACGCCGCCTCGCCGTTCGGCGGCTACAAATCCAGCGGCTTCGGCCGCGACCTGGGCGCGCACGCCCTCGAATTGTACACGCAGGTGAAGAGCGTGTGGGTAAATCTCACCTGAGTGGCGCGCGGACCAG
>VGFD01000195.1 GCA_016868975.1 Armatimonadota bacterium
TTCTAGCCAAGCTCGGGCACGCCGCGGCGGGCGACCACCGAGACCCACTCGCCGGCGTAACCCCAGTGGCGCTCGTGGAAACCCGCCAGCGCGAGAGAAGCCTCCACGTCGGGCTTGCGCTCCACGATGATGCCGCTGCCCACGAAGCACCCTTCCGGGCTCAACCAGTCCAGCAGAGACGGCGCCAGTCCCTTGATGAGATCCGCCACCAGATTGCCGGTGATCACGTCAAATTTTCCGTCCGACCCGGCAAGCCCCTCGAACCCCTCGCTCATGCGCACCACGGCACGCTCCGGGCCCTGCCCGTTGGCGCGCAGATTCTCTTGAGCCACCTCGACCGCCACGTTGTCGTTGTCGATGCCCAGCGTGTACGACGCGCCCAGCAGCAGCCCGGCCAGCGACAGAATTCCCGAGCCGGTGCCTACGTCGAGCAGGCGATCCCCTGGCCGCACCACGGTTTCCAGCCACTCCAGGCACATGCGCGTCGTCTCGTGCGTCCCGGTGCCGAAGGCCATTCCCGGATCGAGACGCATCACCAGATCGCCGTCCACGGGCGCGTACTCCTCCCACGACGGCACCACCACCAGTCGCGCGCCGATGCGCATGGGCTTCCAGAAGCGCTTCCAGGAGTGCGCCCAGTCCTCGTCGTCCACCAGTGAATTCTTAAAGCCGATTTCCTCCCCGGATTCCTGGAGCGTGGAAATCACCTGGCCGATGCCGTATGGCGCCAGGGATTCCTCCAACAACAAGGTCGTTTCGCCGCGTCCTTCTGATAAATCTGGCTGCGATACGTAGACAACAAAAAGAACCCCGGAGGGCTCTTCAACCTCTTCCCAGCCGCGGAAGTCCTCTTGCAGCAGGGCACCCCGCGCGACGTCCGCGAGGGCTTCGGGGACGCGCAATTCACAGCGCAGCCAGTGCATCTAGCCGAGAATCGCGTCCATGATCCGCCCGAACCACGAGCGGCCGTTCGAACCCTGCGCCTCCTGGCTGCCCGCGCCCGCATATTCCTTGAGCAATTGCTTCTGCTTCTCGTTGAGGTGCGTCGGCACCATCACGATGACCCGCGCGTGGAGGTCGCCGCGGGCACGCGTCCGAGCGCTGGGCAACCCTTTTCCGCGCACCTTGAACGTCGTGTGGCTCTGCATGCCGGCCGGAATCTTGATCCGGGTTGGCCCTTCCAGCGTGGGAATTTCAACTTCGGTACCCAGCGCGGCGTCGGTGAAGGTCACCGCCTTCTCCAGGAAAAGGTCGTCGCCCTCGCGCTGGTAAACCTCGTGGCCCTTCACTTCCAGCACCACGAACAGGTCGCCCGGCGGCCCGCCGTTGGTGCCGGCGTCGCCCAGTCCGCTCATGCGGATGTAATTTCCGGAGTCCACGCCGGGCGGCACCTTCACGTTTACCCGCTTCTTGCGGAAAACGTGCCCGGCCCCCTTGCAATCCTCGCAGGGATCGGTAATCGTCTGGCCCTGTCCGCTGCAGGCCACGCACGGCGCGGTACGGATCACCTGTCCGAACGGCGTGCGGGTGACCGCTTTTACCTGCCCCGCGCCGCCGCACTGGCCGCACGCCGTTGGCTTCGTGCCGGGCTTGGAGCGGGTCCCGTTGCACGTGGAACAATCCTGATAGGTGTTCACCGTCAGCTCGCGCTCGGTGCCGGTGAACACTTGCTCCAGAGTCAACTGGAGCGTTTCCTTGATGTCCTGGCCGCGCTGCGGACGGTTGGGACCGCCCCGCATGCCGCCCATGCCAAACACGGACTCGAAAATATCGCCCAGATCGAACATGTCGCCGAACGGTGAGCCGCCAAAGCCGCCGAAGCCTCCGCCCGAGGGCGGTGCGTGTCCGAAGCGGTCGTAGTGCGCGCGCTTGTCGTGGTCGCTGAGCACCGAATACGCTTCGTTAATCTCGCGGAAATGAATTTCCGCGTCGGCCTTGTTTTCGGCGACGTCCGGGTGATACGTGCGGGCGAGCTTCTTGTAGGAGAGCTTGATTTCCTCAATGGAGGCGCTCCGCTCGACACGCAGCACCTCGTAGTAATCGCGTTTTTCCGTGGTCATCGCTAATATTTACTTCTTAAACCAGTTGAAAAGGTCTTCCTCGGACGGCTCGTCGACCTCGATGTTCCCGGCGCCGCGGCCCTTGGCCGCGGCGCCCACGGCCTCCTTGCCGCCGCCGCCGACCGCGAAGTAGGCTTCGGTGGAGATGCTGTACATGACATCCTGCAATGCCTTGGTGTCGTCCTTGATCTTGGGAATGTCGTAGGTCTGCAACGACATGCGCAGGCGCTCGATGGAGTCGCGCATCTTGCGCTGCTGATCGAGCGGAATTTTTTCGGACAATTCACGCAGCGTGCGCTCGGCGGTATCGACCTCGACGTTCGCCTTGTTGCGGATCTGCGCTTCCTCGCGCCGCTTGGCGTCCTCTTCCTGGTAGATGGCCGCTTCCTTGACCATGCGGTTGATCTCGTCCTGGGTGAGGTTGGTGGGCGACTGAATGGTGATCTTCTGCTTGTTGCCGGTCGCAAGATCCTTCGCTGACACGTTCACGATGCCGTTCGCGTCGATGTCGAAAGTCACTTCGATCTGCGGCACGCCGCGCGGCGCCGGCGGAATATTGCGCAATTCGAAAGAGCCCAGCAATTTATTGTGGGCTGCCAATTCGCGCTCGCCCTGGAGCACCGTCACTTCGACGACGGTCTGGCCGTCGGCGGCGGTGGTGAAAATGCGGCTCTTCGAGCACGGGATCTGGGTGTTGCGCTCGATCAGCTTGGTGAACACGCCGCCCACCGTCTCAATCCCCAACGACAGGGAGGTGACGTCGAGGAGCACGATGTCCTTGACCTCGCCGGCCAGCACCGCGCCCTGAATCGCCGCGCCCATGGCGACGACCTTGTCAGGGTCGATGTCCTTGATCGGCTCCTTGCCGAACAGTTTGCGGACTTTGTCCTGGATGGCCGGCATGCGCGTCGAGCCGCCCACCAGAATCCCCTTGTCGATGTCCTGGATGCGCAGCCCGGAATCCTCAAGGGCGCGCATGGCGGGCTCCACCGTCTTCTCCACGAGGTCGGCGGTCAATTCCTGGAATTTCGCGCGGGTCAGGTCCATGTCGAGGTGCTTGGGACCGCTCGCGTCCGCCGCGATGAACGGCAGGTTGATGTTCGCGGTCGTCTCGGTGGACAGTCGGATTTTGGTGTTTTCCGCCGCTTCCTTGAGGCGCTGCATGGCCACGCGGTCGGTGCGCAGGTCGATCTGGAAAGCCTTCTTGAACTCGTCGACCATCCAGTCCATGATGCGCTGGTCCCAGTCGTCGCCGCCCAACCGCATGTTGCCCGCGGTGGCTTTCACTTCGAAGACGCCGCCGCCCAGCTCGAGAATCGACACGTCGAACGTGCCGCCGCCCAGATCCCACACGAGGATGGTTTCCGAGTGCTCCAGCTTGTCGAGCCCGTAGGCCATGGCGGACGCGGTCGGCTCGTTGATGATGCGCAGCACCTCGAGCCCGGCGATGGTGCCGGCGTCCTTGGTGGCCTGCCGCTCGGAGTCATTGAAGTAGGCGGGGACCGTGATCACGGCCTTCTCGACCGGCGAGCCCAGGTACGCCTCGGCGTCGGCCTTCAGCTTCTGCAGGATCATGGCCGAGATCTCTTGCGGCGAATATTGCTTGTCGTCAATCTGGACCTTGTGCTCGGTGCCCATGTGACGCTTGATCGAGATGACCGTGCGCTCGGGGTTCGACACCGCCTGGCGCTTGGCGACCGCGCCCACCAGTCGCTCGCTGGTCTTGGAAAAGCCCACCACCGAGGGGAACAGGTAGTCGCCTTCCGCGCTGGGGATGACGATGGGCTGGCCGCCCTCCACGATCGAAATCAGGGAGTTCGTGGTCCCCAGGTCAATACCGACGATCTTGGGCACTTAAGATTCCTCCTGGTCCTTGAGGGCGATGAAATACGATGGTGGCTTGGTAGTCGCCACGTACACCATGGCGGGACGGAACACCTTGCCGCCGAGGTAGTACCCGCGCTGCATCTCTTCGCAGATGGTGTCTTCGGGCACCTCGTCCGTCTCGACCAGTTTCAGCGCCTCGTGCACCTTCGGATCGAACGGCGTCCCCATGGAGGCGGGGATCGGCACCAGCCCCTCCCGGGAAAGGATGTCGTCGAACTGGCGTGAGATCATCTGCACGCCACTCAGCACTGACTCCACGTTGGTCGCGCCAGAGCTGGCCTTCAAGGCGCGCTTGAAGTCATCTGCGACCGGTATGACGCGGCGGAGCAATTCCTCGTTTGCGCGAACAGTCATCCCTTCCTGTTCGGACTTTGTCCTTTTTCGATACCTGTCGAAATCCTCCTGCAGGCTTATAATGGCGGCCTTTTCGACACTCACCGCCTTCGCGGACTCGACGGCTTCGTGCTCCGCGTGGACCAGCACCCTGCGCATCTTGTCCAACTCCTCTTTGATCAGCCTTGCGACCAGCCCGTAGAAGCCCAGCAGCGAAGCCATGTCCAGCGTGCCGTCGCTCTCCGCGCGCCGCAGCCGGGGCTCCACGAACTGCAGGAACGGCTGGTCCCCGACCAGATCCATCAACGCCTGGCTCTCCGCCCTGATCTTGCGCAACTCCTCGTCCCGCCGCGCGGCAGCCGCCTTGTCGTCCTCGGGGGATATCGTGGGCGCGGCCGGTTTTTCCGGCTCGGGAGGCGCGGCAACGGGCTCGGGGATATCCGGCGCGCCCTCGAGCATTACCTCGAGGTCCGACACGCCCTCCAGCAGAACCTCAGGCTCCGCGCGCTTCTTCGGGGTCGGCACGCCCCCCATTTCGGAGGCCAGGGACATGGCCTCGTCAAGGGCCGCCTCGCGGATGGAGAGGTCGTCCTCGCGCTCCTGCAAGGCGTGCTCTTTCACCGCGACGGCCTTTTCGCGGCCGCTCAGCGCGTCCTCGCGGTCGGCCAGGGAAAGCTCGAGAAGCCGCAGCGCGCGCTCGCGAACGCCCATTGCGCGCTCCGACTCGGCGGTTTCCGCCGGCAAAGGCGCCGCTTCCGCCGGCAAAGGCGCCGCTTCAACGGGAGCCGCGATCTCGGCCGGGGGCCCCTTGCGCCCGCCGCGGACCACGCCGCTGCCAGATCCGTTGGGCGGTGCGGAGGCGGCTTTCGCACCCTTTTCCTGGCGTTTCGCCATCAGTCGGTCCTTTCCCAAAGGCAAATAAACTGTCAGGAAAATTGGCGGGTCCATGGACCCAACCCTCCCCCAGGGATAAAGAAGGGTTAAGAACCCGTCGCGCGCCCCAGGCGGTGGCTGAACGAGTCGGCCACGTACTGCACGATGGAGATCACCCGATCGTAGGGAAGCCTCGTCGGACCGAGCACGCCGATGGTCCCCAGCAGCACGCCGTCCACCTTGTAGGCGGCCGTCACCATGGTGCACCCCTGCATCTGGGAGATGCGGTTCTCGCCGCCGATGATGACGCCGACCGCTTCCTCGGCGAGGCTCTTGTCGAGAATCTCGGCCACGACTTTCTCCTGCTCCAACACCTCGAGCAGCGCGCGGGCCTTCTCCACATCGCGGAACTCCGGCTGGCCCAGCAAGTTGGCGGCGCCTTCGTAGACCACCCGCTCGCGCGACTGCATCGACAGGTCGTGGGTCGCTTCCGCCACCCGATCGAGGATCTCGGAGTCGACGGGCAGCGTGCGCAGGAACTCGTTGTTGATGGCGTCCACCGACAGGCCGCGCAGCCGGTCGTTGAGCAGGTTGGTAATCCTCGCCAGATGGTCGGCGTCCACCGACCCGGAGATTTCCACGACGCGGTGGACCACGCCGCCAGTGTGGGTCATCATCACCAGCAGCAAGTGGTGCGGTCCCACGTTCATCAACTGCAGGTACTTGAAAAGACTGCGCCCCAGCCGCGGCCCGAGCACCAGCGACGTGTAGTGGGTGGCCTGCGACAGCAGGCGGCTGGTGTGGTCGATAAGCGCGTCCAGCTCAAGCTGCGCCTCGCCCATGCGGTGGGCCAGCTCCTCCGCGTCGTGGGGCGGCGTGATGCGGCGCTCCAGCAGACGGTCCACGTAGTAGCGGTAGCCCTGGTCGCAGGGAACGCGGCCCGCCGAGGTGTGCGGCTGATACAGGTAACCCATCTCCTCGAGCCGCACCATCTCGTTGCGGATGGTGGCTGAGGAACAGTTGAGGTTGTATTTGGAAACGAGAACGCCCGACCCGACCGGCTCCGCGGTTTCAATGTACTCGCGGATGACGGCGAGGAGGATTTTCTCTTGCCGAGGCTCCAGCACCTCGAGTTCACCTCATCCCTGGCTCAAGAACGCCAACCTTGAGGGTATCATCGGCCTCGTCCGCTGTCAAGTAAGCCGGCAACTCAAGAATCCGCTCCATGACGCCGTTTGAGACTTCCACGCCGGGGTCGGTGAGGGCCAGCCGATCTCCGTCCCAACGGACGAACCCGCCGTCGAACATCCCGGCGCACACGCCGGCCACCAGCGCGCGAAGCCGCACCGGGGAAACCCCGAAGCGCGCCGCGCACGCCGCAACGTCCACGCCGGCGCGCGTACGCAATCCCAGCACCAGCGTCTCCGCGACAGACACTGGCCACGACACGCGCTCGCCCTCCTCGACGAGCACCGCCCTCTCGCGCACCCGGCGGATGTACTCGGCGGGACGTCTCGTCTTCGTGGTGCGCCACCCGTTGACGTACGAAACGGCGCCCGGCCCGACGCCCACGTACTCCCCGTTGGCCCAGTACATGAGGTTGTGGCGGCACTCATGGCCGGGCCGCGCGTAGTTCGAGATCTCGTACTGGGCGAACCCCGCCGCGCGCGTCACCTCGACCGTGGCGTCGTACATATCAGCCTGGCTGTCGTCGTCGGGGACGTGCAGGGCGCCGGCCGCGTGCAGGCGTCCGAACGCCGTGCCCTCCTCGATGATGAGCCCGTACAGCGACAGGTGGTCGGGCCCCAGCGCGACCGCCTCTTGAAGAGTCTTCCGCCAGGACGCCTCGGTCTGGCCGGGGGCGCCGAAAATGAAATCCAGGTTGAGGGACGGCACTCCGGCGCGCCGCGCGAGCGCCACCGCCTCTTCGGCCACGACGCGCGTGTGGACCCGCCCCAGCGCCTGGAGCGTCGCATCGTCGAGCGCCTGCACGCCCAGCGAGAGCCGCGTGAGGCCGCCGTCCAGCAGCGTTTCCAGGAAGGACTCGTTCAGCGACCCGGGGTTGGCCTCCGAAGTGATTTCGACGTCCTCCGCAAAGCCGAACGCGGCGCGCGCCGTGTCGAGCACCCGGCGGATGAGCGGCGCGGGCAGCGTGCTGGGCGTTCCGCCGCCGATGAACACGGAGCCCAGCGGACCCAGGGGATGTGCGGCGGCGGACCGCTCGATATCCTCGCAAACGGCGTGCACGAACGCGGCGAACTCGCGCTCGCGGCCGGCGAACGAGTTGAAGTCGCAATAGTGGCACTTGGCTTCGCAGTAGGGAATGTGGATGTAGAGGGCCATAAAAACGAGGCGCCCACTTGCTTCGTGAAGTTTCGAGCGGGGCCTTCCCGTTTCTGGTATAATATGCGGGCTCATGCGCAGACCGACCTGGCCGGGGTGCGGGCACCCAGAACAGGACACCTGATGGCGGCTGACTACGCGCGCTTTCCACTGGACGGGCGCGAATGGGATGAGTTCTGGTACCAGTCTCGTCTGGAGGACTGCCGCAGCGACCTCGAGCGAGAATTCTTCAAGAGCCAGGAACTGGTGCGCAGCGAGGTTATCCAGCGTCTGCCCGACGATCAACTGCAATCCCTCGATCAGAAGCGCTTGAGCGACTACTGCCGGCTCGCGATCGCTGCGCGCTACCACGAGGACGGCCAGCGCGACGAAGCGATGGCGCTGGTCGAGGCGGTGCTGCACGGCAAGCAGAACCACCCGCTCATCGATTATCCCCAGGTGTTCCGCGACGCCATCGCCGTGCGCCGCTCGCGCAATGACTTCGCCGCGGCCATCGGGTTGCAGCGCGACTTCGTGACCTACGTGTCGACGCAGCAAGGCGAGGCGGCCGCGCGCGCGCAAGCCATGGACCTCGCCCAGCTGATGGTGGAGAGCGGCGACGAGAGCCGCGGCGCGGACATCTTCCAGGAGTGGTTCTCGGAGGATCCGAAAGCGCTGGCCGCCTCGAACCGCGAGCTCATTTCATCGATTCGCCCGGAGATGCTGGCTGACACCGCCCGCGACATCCAGCGGATGTTCGCGGAGGCGCGCCTGGAGGGCGATCAGGGAAAGCTCGAGCTGTTCCGCGAGTTGATGGATACGCCGCCGAATTCTTAAATCGACGTGGTTCCCAGCGTCAGGAACTGCGACTTGTAGAGCGCGCCTTCCATGAACAGCGTCTCGGTGTTATAGCCGGTCCACAGGCAGACGTAGAACTCCACGTTGCCCGGCATGAACCGCCGCGGCATGGTCCAGACGAATTCCTTGACATCGGTCTTCATCAAGCGCTGTTCCAGCGGCAGATCGTATAGTCGGCTGGAGTCGTCGCGGAAGATGACCGACAGGTAGCGCCCCTTCGTGGCCCGCGCCTTCACGTAGAAGCTCGCCCCGTAGGGGATCTTCACCCGGCGCGAAAGCATGAACTTCCCGTTGTAATACACCACAATCGGGTCGAGCCTGTGAGTCTTCGGGTGGATCAGGGAGACCGAGTAGTAGCTCACGTCGTCCGCGCAAGCCGGGGCGGCGGCGAGGACGATCACGCCGACAAAGGCCAGGAACAGCCCGCGCAAAAGGCGGCTCATGGGTGCATTGTAGCACCACGACACGGTTTCTTGCAGGCCTGATTTGTGAACAGTTAACCGGTGCGCGGCGTCACCAGCCGCTCCAGGCCGCCCAGCGCGAGGTCTACGACCACGGCGAGCACTGCGGCCGGGATCGCCCCGGTGAGGATGGTCGGCACGTCGTTGCGGGTCAGCCCGGTCACGATCGGATCCCCCAGGCCGCCGGCCCCGATCCATGCGGCCAGCGTCGCGGTGCCGATGGAGATCACCGCCGCGGTGCGGATACCCGCCATGATCACCGGCATGGCCAGCGGGATTTCCACCAGCGTCAGGATCTGCCGCGCTCGCAGGCCCATCCCCAGGCCGACCTCGACGAGCGCCGGATCCACCCCGCGGATGCCGGTGTACGTGTTGCGCAGTACAGGCAAGAGCGCGTACAGGAAGAGGGCCGCGATGGCCGGCTTCGCGCCCAGCCCGAGGTAGGGGATCATGAATGCGAGCAGCGCG